>NZ_CALMCQ010000001.1 GCF_937863175.1 uncultured Meiothermus sp.
CTGGGTGCTGGCGACCTTGCAGACCGAGGTGGGCGGCTTTGGCCTGGGCTGGGGCCGGCTAAAAGGCGGTACTTTGCGTCCGGGAAAAACGGGTCTTTAGAGCGTTCACACAAAGAATCCAGCCATCCCCGAAAGATAAAAACCTGTACAGGGCTTGTTTTTTGCCGCTATTCCTGGTGGCAAAAATGACGATGGGTGCATCCTGGGGCGGTCTGTAGCCGAAAATTCCCCCAGAGGCGGCGCATGGCTGGATGCGGTCTCGGGCCAAGGGTCAAACTACCTCAGCTCAAGCCGTATTTCTTCAACGGTGCGTTTTGCCATGGCCACAAATTCGGGATTCGTCTTGAGGTAGTACGGAATTATCAATAGGGCCTGGTGCAACGCATAGCCACGGGCCCTGATCCAGGTATCATCGTCCACATCTAATACCTGGCGGAATGTTTCCCGTCCGAGTTGGCCGAAAACGCTCCAGGCGGGAACCACATCCGCGGCTGGGTCGCCGATGCCAGCCCCGCCAAAGTCAATCACAGCACACAGACGACCACCCTCCACCAGCAAATTGGGCTTTAGTAAATCGGTGTGAATCCACTCCGGCTTTCCATCCCAGGGCGTTGACTCGAGGGAGTGCGTCCACACCGCCAGGACTGCTTCAGCGTCCACTTCTGCACCAGAAGTCTCAATCGCAGAGCGTGTCGCTGCGTCCAGTTCGATCAAGGGGGGCCGACCGCCTCGCGGGGCCCCCAGTATGGCAATACTTCGTAGCTCCAAAATGAACTGGGCCAGATCCCGTGCAGCCTGACGCTCATCGTCAATAAGACCGTCCTGATAAGTAGACCCCTCAATCCAACGATAGATGGCCCAGGGAAATGGATACCAGCTCGTTGGCTTGCCCCGTGCGAGTGGCTGTGGAATTTTGAGCGAAATATGTGGACTGAGTTTTGGCAACCAGTTCCATTCATGTTCAAGGCTTGCGGCCCATTTTTCCAGGCGTGGCAATCGCACGTAGAGGTCACGCTCCAGACGATAGACGGCATTGACACTGCCGGTTGACCGAACCAGGGCTAGCGACCCAGCATCCAGGTCTGGGAACTGTTCAGCCAGCAACCTTTTGACCCGTGCGGCGTCTATATCAATCTCGCCCTGGTGCATCTTGACCTGGGCATCATGTCCAGCACCTGGCTTGTGGTTCTCTGCTTGGCTCAACCTGCTATACCCCACCGGAGTTTTGTTATACCTTCCAGGAGCCGGCGCCAGACTGCCTACTGCCCTTCCTCGGCCTCGAGTCTCTTCAAAAGCTCCTTAAGCTGGGTCTTTTGCTGGCCTTCCTCCATCCCATCGGCGAGCTTTTCGATGGCCAGGCGAACCACCTCAGACTTGGAAACCAGTTGCTCAGGGCTGGAAAGCTCATAAGCCAGCCTGGTCAAGAGCGCATCCTGATCGTCGCTGATAACTACCTGCAAACGCTTTTTTTCCTTTTTAGGCATAACCGGTATACTTTGCAGCAGTACGAGTGTGGTAGCAGAGGAATACTCGTATGCGTTTCTGACTAAACTTTAGCACGCTACATCTGTGCTTGACAATACGATTGTAACTTACTATGCTCATAGTGAGTATCGTGTGTAAAATGCACACCGATACCCGGCAGGAATCAGGAGATGACTTCCCGTATGGATCGAACCCTCACTATTCGCGGTGGAAGCCCCCTGAGCGGGGAACTTCGTATTTTTCCCGCCAAAAATTCAGCGCTCAAGCTCATGACCGCCAGCATCCTCACCGCTGAACCCGTTACCCTCAGCGAAGTACCCCACCTGCGCGATATTGATGTTTTGCTGGAACTATTAGGCCACATCGGCACCCGCCATGCCTGGGAGGGGCGCACCCTTCATCTCCACACCCCAGAGGTTCTCTCCACCCACGCCCCCTTTGAACTCGTTAGCAGGATGCGGGCCAGCTTCAATGTGCTGGGCGCACTGGCAGCTCGAGCCGGCGAGGGAACGGTGCCCCTGCCCGGTGGCTGCACTTTTGCCGAACGTCCTGTAGACCAGCACATCAAGGCCCTGCGGGGCCTGGGCTTTGAAGTCACCACCGAGATTACCGACCTCGGTGTGGCCTATACCGCCCGCCGCCACAAACCCGCTTCAGGCCGGGTGGTCTACGACCTTCCTACCCTGGGAGGCACCGAACAAGCCCTGATGGCCGCAGCCCTGGGTGGTGAGGCCGTACTGGTTAACACCCCTCAGGAACCCGAAATTGTGGATCTGTGCAATTTCCTGACCATGATGGGGGCCGAGATCAAGGGTATCGGCAGCAGCATCCTGCACATCAAGGGCCGGCACAGCCTGCGGGGAGGGCGCTACAGCGTGATCCCCGACCGCATTGAGGCCGGAACCTATCTGTTTGCCGCCGCCGCCACCCGGGGCTCGATTACCTTGACCAATGTGGAGCCCTTCCATATGGATGCGGTGCTGGACAAGCTGATCCAGTCAGGCCACACCATCACCACCGGCAGGGACTGGGTGCGCCTCAAGTCCACCCCTACTCCCCAGCCCTTCAACCTCGAGGCCCGCGAGTATCCTGGCTTCATCACCGATCTGCAACCCCCTGCCGCAGCCTATCTGACCACGGTGCATGGTACCTCACTGGTCTCCGATCGCATCTACCCCGACCGCTTCACCCATGCCAGTGAGCTGGCCCGCATGGGGGCCGAGGTGACGCTGAAGGATCGCACTCTGGTGATTCAGGGTCGCCAGCTAAGCGGCGCAGCGGTGGAGGCCCGCGACATCCGTGCAGGCGGGGGCCTGATTATTGCGGCCCTGGCAGCCGAAGGCGAGAGCCATTTATCCGGAATGAAGCACATCGAGCGTGGCTACGACCAGATCGAGAGCCGCCTGCGCAGCCTGGGTGCAAATGTAGGTGTGCAGATGCCCGAACTGGCCCTGGCTGCCGACTGATTCGAGATTCTTTGGCTCTGAAAGACCCACTCGCCCAGTCTGCACCTGGACTTCAGGCGATTCCAGACAGAACCCCAAACCTCCGTGTGGAGGAGCTGATTGATACGTCTTTACGGCGATCGGTTTGACGTCTGCGCACAGAAACCCTACACTCAGGTGCTATGGATCTAGCCACCCTTCAACACCGACTCGAGGCCCTCCGGGGGTATCTTTGACATCGCTGGTAAAGAATCCCGACTGAAAGAACTCGAGCAGCAAATAAGCGACCCCAGCCTCTGGAGCGATCCCGCCCACGCCCGCAAGGTTTCGCAAGAATCGGCCCGGCTGCGCAAGGTAGTGGACAGCTACCGGCGTCTGGAGTCCGATCTGCAAGGGCTTCTGGAGCTCTGGCCGGAGATGAACGCCCTCGAGCGCGAGCAGATGCAGCCCGAGCTCGAGCGGGCCGGGCAGGAACTCGAGGGTTTGTACCACCAGACCCTGCTCTCCTTCCCCTACGCCGAAAACGCCGCCATCGTGACCATCAAACCCGGCGCGGGAGGCACCGAGGCCTGCGACTGGGCCAACATGCTCTACCGCATGTACACCCGCTTTGCCGAACGGCACGGTTTTAGCGTGGAATTAATTGACCTGGAACCGGGGGCCGAAGCCGGGATTGACTACGCCCAGCTTATCGTTCGGGGTGAGAACGCCTTTGGCCTGGTCTCTCCCGAAGCCGGGGTCCACCGCCTGGTGCGGCCCTCCCCGTTCAATGCCCAGGGCAAACGCCAGACCAGCTTTGCGGCGTTGGAAGTGATGCCCGAGGTAGACGAGTCGGTGGACATCCAGATTGCCCCCGAAGACCTGCGCATTGACGTAATGCGCTCCCAGGGCAAGGGCGGCCAGGGGGTCAACACCACCGACTCGGCGGTGCGGGTGGTGCACCTGCCCACCGGCATCATCGTCAAGTGCCAGGTCACCCGCAGCCAGCAGAAAAACAAAGAGATGGCCATGAACGTCCTGCGCTCGAGGCTCTTCGAGATCGAGTACAAAAAGAAGCAGGAAGAGCTGGCCCGTCTGCGCGGCGAAGCCCGCCCCATCGAGTGGGGCAGTCAGATTCGCAGCTACGTGCTGGACAAGCAGTACATCAAAGACCACCGCACCGGCGAGATGCGCCACGACCCCGAAAACGTGCTGGACGGCGACCTGGAAAGCCTGATCTGGGCCGGGCTGGAATGGAAGGCCGGGCGGCGGCAGACGGTGGCCGTGGGCGATGAAGATTGATCTTGATTGCTAGGTGGTTCGGTAGCTCAGTTCTGACTGATACGCGCCGTTCGAGAGTGTCGCAGGTCGGTCTGGGCCTTGAGAGGCTATAGCTTCCGCGAAGATCGCCAGCTTCTTGTTTTTAGCCTTCGACTTTCGACCCTCGACCCCTACTATGGGGTTATGGGGCTGTCGGCACGCATCACCTTCGACCCCCGAATCATGGGGGGAAGACCGCGCATCCGGGAAACACGCATCACCGTAGGAGCAATCCTCCATCAGCTCCGTTTTCAGAGCCCGGCGGAGATCCTGCGTGACTACCCGGAGCTTGAGCCGGAGGACATTGACGCCGCGCTCGAGTATGCGGCCTTTCTGGCCGAGGGGCACGAGGTCGCGGTGTGAAAGTTCTGCTAACGGCCCTCTCTGCTCGGCATGATGGTGTGTTTTTTGTTTGGGCGATTCGCTCGAGCCGCACTGCCACAGCAGTAACCGGCGATTGAGTTTTTCGATTACCCTGAAGGTGTGGAAATGGTATTGATTGAGGACGTCTGGAAGCAGTATTACCGAAGCAAAGATAAAGAGTTTGCTTTGAGGGGAATCAACCTCAAACTCCAAGGAGGCCGCAGCTACGGCCTCCTTGGGCCGAATGGTTCGGGCAAAACCACCTTGTCCCGGCTACTGGTCGGTTTACTCCGGCCCACCAGGGGCATCATAGCTGTCAACGATACTCCGTTGGACAATACCGGCAAACACCCGGTGCCGGTGGGCTATGTGCCGCAGACCGTGCCTTATTTTCCCGGCCTTACGGGCCGCGACCTGATCGAGTTTGCCCTGGTGGCCCAGGGCTACTGGGGCCGCGCCCTGCGGCTGGCGCGGGAGGAGGTGGTGGAGCTCCTGGGCATTGGCGACCTGGAGAAGAAGCTGATCTGGCACATGTCCGGCGGCCAGGCCCGCCTGCTGAGCGGGGCTATCACCGCCAGTGTGGTGCTGAACTCCATCTTTTTGTTCGGCCAGTCCTTCGCAGCGCAACGGGCCAGGGGCGAGTACGAGCTGTATGCCACCCTGCCGATTGGCAAGCTCACCTTTATTCTGGCAACCCTGGGTGCCAGCCTGCTGGTCAGTATGGTCAGCGCTTGGTTGCTGCTGGCCCTGGCCGTGCTGGTCTTTGGCTTCAAAGTCACGGTCTCGCCCATTCTGATACCCGTTCTGGTATTGGGCGCGCTCTCGGTTGCCGGGATCGGCCTGGTGGTTGGGATTCTGAGCCGTGGCCCGGGCGAGGCGGCCATTGTTACCAGTTTGCTGGTTTACGTTCTCTCGTATGCCACCCCAGTATTTTTCCCCATCCAAAGCCTTCCACCGGCTGTGCAGTATGTGGTCTGGGGCCTACCGACTACCCACGCGGCCCTATCTATTCATGCGAGCCTGGCGGGGAAGGCCCCCGACCTGGCTTCGCTGCTGGTGCTGCTAGCGTGGGCTGGGGGCCTGCTGGGTTTTGTGATGTACAAACTGGACTGGCGTCTAAGGTTGTAGGAGCCCCATAGTTAAAGTGACAGATGCCCGGGGGCGGCCTGGATGTGGGGATTGCACCCAAGCAGAGTCCCTCAGATCGCTTCCAATCACGGCAACCTGGCAGGAAACCGAAACGTTCCTGTACCACCAGGCTTTATTGTGCGGGCGTGGCCTTGAGCCGCTCCACCACACCCCGGTCCTCGAGGGTACTGGTGTCGCCCTTGATCTCCTCGCCCGAGGCCACCTGGCGCAGCAAGCGGCGCATGATCTTGCCCGAGCGGGTCTTGGGGAGCGCATCGGTCAGGCGAATCTCGTCGGGGCGGGCGATGGCCCCGATGGCCTTAACCACGTGGGCCTTGAGTTCCCTGGCCAGTTCGGCGCTGGCAGTCTGGCCGGTTTTGAGGGTCACAAAGGCCACAATTCCCTCGCCTTTGATGGGGTCGGGGCGGCCTACCACTGCGGCCTCGGCCACTGCCGGGTGCGAGACCAGGGCGCTTTCGACTTCCATAGTGCCCAGCCGGTGGCCCGAGACGTTGAGCACATCATCCACCCGGCCCAGAATCAAGTGGTAGCCGTCGGCATCGCGCCGCGCCCCATCGCCGGTGAAGAAGTTGCCGGGATACTGGGAAAAATACTGCCGCTCGAAGCGCTCGGGGTCGCCCCAGACCGTGCGCAGCATCGCAGGCCAGGGTTTTCGAATAATCAGGTGGCCGCCTTCGTCGGGGCTAGCGACTGGCTGGCCCGAGGTATCCACCACCTCGGCTTGTACCCCAAAGAAGGGCTTGCCTGCGTGACCGGGCTTCATGTCGTGCACACCGGGCAG
Source organism: uncultured Meiothermus sp. (assembly GCF_937863175.1). Taxonomy (GTDB): domain Bacteria; phylum Deinococcota; class Deinococci; order Deinococcales; family Thermaceae; genus Meiothermus. The sequence goes on from NZ_CALMCQ010000001.1 coordinate 6,523, forward strand.
GGTGGTGATCATGATGCCGCCGGTCTCGGTCTGCCACCAGGTGTCTACGATAGGGCAGCGCTCCTTACCAATTACCCGGTAGTACCACAACCAGGCTTCGGGGTTGATGGGCTCTCCGACCGAACCCAGCAGGCGCAGGCTCGAGAGGTTGTACTTGAGGGGCCACTGCTCGCCCCACTTCATGAAAGCGCGGATCGCAGTGGGTGCGGTGTAGAGGATGCTCACGCTATATTTCTGAATGATGCTCCAGATCCGGCCCTCGTCGGGAGCGTTGGGGGCCCCCTCGTACATCAGGCTGGTGGCCCCGTTTTGCAGCAAGCCGTACACCACATAGCTGTGGCCGGTAATCCAGCCCACGTCGGCGGTGCAAAAATAGGTATCGGACTCTTTGAGGTCGAAGACGTGCTGTGCGGTCAGGTAGGTGTAGACCGAGTAGCCCCCGGTGGTGTGCAGAACCCCCTTGGGCTTGCCGGTGGAGCCGGAGGTGTAGAGGATGAAGAGGGGGTCTTCGGAGTCCATGGGCTCGGGCGCGCACTCGGGCGAGGCGTTTACCATCAGCTCGTGGAACCAGTGGTCGCGGCCTGGCTCCATGTGAATTTCGTTGCCGCAGCGGCGAACCACCACCACCTGCTGGATGGTTCTGGTATCCGCCAGGGCCTCATCGCTGTTGGCCTTAAGGGGCACCACGCCCCCGCGCCGCCAGCCTCCATCCGCAGTGATGAGCACCTTGGCCTGGGCATCGTTGATACGGTCAGCCAGTGCAGAGGCCGAGAAACCACCAAATACCACCGAGTGCACCGCCCCAATGCGCGCACAGGCCAGCATGGCGATGGCGGCCTCGGCAATCATGGGGAGGTAGATGGTGACGCGGTCGCCCTTCCTGACTCCCAGACTTTTGAGCACATTGGCAAACTTGCTGACCTCGAGGTGCAGTTGCTGGTAGGTCAGGATGCGCGAGTCGCCCGGCTCGCCTTCAAAGATAATTGCTGCTTTATTTCCCCTGGTTGCCAGGTGACGATCAAGACAGTTGTACGAAAGGTTGGTCTGCCCCCCAACAAACCATTGGGCGTTGGGGGGATTCCACTCCAATACCCTATCCCAGGGTTTGAACCAGTGCAGCTCGGAAGCGATACGGCTCCAGAATTGATCGGGGTTGTCGAGGCTTTCCCGGTAGAGCGCTTCATAATCTTTCGGATCGTTCAGCCTGGCTATCTGCTTGAACCCTTCAGACGGTTGAAACACCCGATCTTCTTTCAAAACAGCTTCGATTTTTTCCATCGTGTTCCTTTCTGGTTCAAGATATCTGTGAGAAACCCACAGAAGTTGACGCTTCAGGCAAAGTACCCCTTTTTCAGGTGAGCATAGGCAGAACGGGCTGGACAGTCAAGAAAGGGCAGGGTTCGGAGATGGTAGGAATTTGATCGTTACTTGACACTGGCGGGTAGCAAAGCAACAATAACCCCAAACTTAATCGGAGCCAGAATTTGGGCAAGCGCCGATGAAACCCCGAAGGCTCCCCGATAGCGACTGCTACCTGAGGTTTTTAGTTTAAGCCCCCGACCCACAGACCCCCTATGGCCCAGAGTCGCAAGCTTACCACCGTTCAGGCCGCTTTACGCGTCCTGGCCTACCTGGCCGAGCACCCCGAAGGGGTGGAGGCAGCTCGCCTGGCAACTTTTCTGGGCAAGAGCCTGTCTACCGCCTATGCCCTGCTGGCCAGCCTGGTCTCGGAAGGTTTTGCCGAGCGGGAAGGCAGCACCTACCGGCTCTCCAAAACCGCACTGGCCCCAGCCCCAGCCCATCTGGCCGAGCCCGAGAAACTGTCGGATGCGCTGGAAGAGCTCTACCTGCGCACCCGTGAGCGTACCTACCTGGCACTGCTGAGCCGTGAAGGTAAGTTACGCCTGGCCACCCGTGGGCGACAGGGCTTGCCCAAACTCGCGGGTCTGGATGCGCAGATCACCGATGGATTCCATGCCCTGGCGATTGGCAAGGCCGTTCTGGCTTTTCTAGATGCAGAAGCCCAGTCATCCCATTTCCAGAACCTGAAGGCTTTTACCCGTCTCACCATCACCGACCCGCTGACCCTCGAGGAAGAACTCGGCAAGGTGCGCCAGATGGGCTTTGCGGTGGAGATAGAAGAACATGCAGATGGCATCTCAGGGCTGGCCGCTCCCATTTTTGGTACAGAGGGACAGGTTGTGGGAGCTTTTGGCGTGGTGGTGCCCTCGAGGCGGTTTCCATACGCATTCACCCGGCTGGTACAGGCGGTGCAGGAGGTGGCCAGAGCCGCTTCCAGCCACGCCCCGGTCGAGCCGGCCCCGGCCGACGAAGCCCAGACGCTTCCGACCAGCGAACCGGCTTACCTGGGTTCCTCGAGTGAAGACCGGGCCGTCTGGCCGCCATCGAGGCTCCTGCAGAATGCCAGCCTTCAGGATTACCCTGCCGAACTCCAGCGCAGCCTCGAGCACCCCGAGGCTTTCTGGGCAGAGTGGGCCGAGCGGTTTCACTGGTTTACCCCCTGGAAGCAGGTACTGGAGCTCGAGCTGCCCCACCATCGCTGGTTCTGCGGAGCCACTACCAACATCACCTACAACGCCCTGGATCGCCACGCCGATGGCCCCAGGCGTAACCAGCTGGCCCTGATCGCGCTGGCGGGCGATGGAGCGGTACACAAGCTAACCTACCGCGAGCTGCGGGATCTGACCTCACGCCTGGCCGGTGGGCTGCTTTCACTGGGCATTCAGGCAGGGGACCGGGTGGCAGTCTACATGCCGACTGGAATGGAAATGGTCCTGACTTTTCTGGCATGTGCCCGGATTGGTGCAGTGCATGTTGCAATACCGGCAGGAATCGGAAGCCAGGCGCTGCGCGAACGCCTGGAAGACACCGGAGCCAGGCTGCTGGTGGCCTCCGACCGGATGTACCAGGGAGGACGCACCATCGCCTTTACCAACCTGATTGAAGAAGCCATCCAGGGCCTGGATTTGCTGGTACTTTGGTTTAGTCGCGGTGGTAGCCTTAAGCCGCTGGAGTTCTGGGACTTGATCGAAGCGCACCAGCCCACCACACCCGCTCTGCCAGTAGACAGCGAACATCCCCTTTTCATCCTCTACACCTCCGGCTCCACCGGCAAGCCCAAAGGCGTGGTGCACGTGCATGGGGGCTATATGGTGGGCATCACCTACCACCTGCGCACCCTGTATGATCTCAAGGATGGCGAAATTTCCTGGACCACTGCCGACCTCTCCTGGATTGTGGGACACAGCTACGGCTTATATGCCCCTTTGCTGGAAGGACTGACCACGGTATTGCGGGCCGAGCGGCTGGACTACCCCGATGCCAGTGGGTTCTACGAGACCCTGGAAGATTGCGGGGTCAGCGTGCTGATCATCAGCCCGACCTGGCTGCGAACGCTTCGCAAACATGGTGATGAATGGGCACGAAAATCCCATCTCTCCGATCTGCGCCTGGTCGCCAGTGTGGGCGAATATCTGGCCCCGGAGGTCTGGCACTGGGCTGCCGATCATCTGGCCTATGTAGTGGACAACTGGTGGCAGACCGAGACCGGGGGGCCCTGTCTATCCACTCCCATCTGCCTACCGGCTAAACCTGGCAAGGCCGGTTTCCCCTTACCGGGGGTAGAGATGCGGGTTGTGGACTCGCTGGGCCGCGAACTAGCCCCTGGTCAGAAGGGGCATCTGGTGATCGGCAAACCTTTTCCCCACTTTATGCGCACTTTCTGGAACAACGATGACCGCTATGCCGAGCAGTGGAGCCGCATTCCGGGCTGCTATGCCACTGGCGACATCGCGGTGCGTGACAGTGAGGGCTATATTGCGCTGTTGGGCCGCTCGGATGACGTCATTAAGGCCGGTGAGCTACGGATCGGTACGGCGGAGATCGAAGGAGCCATGCTCTCGCATCCCGCGGTAGCGGAGGCTGCTGCGGTCGGGGTCACCAGTGCCGAGCTGGGTGAGGTGATCAAGGTGT
>NZ_CALMCQ010000002.1 GCF_937863175.1 uncultured Meiothermus sp.
TCGGCCACAGCGGCCACCAGGGCCAGACCCAGGCCAACCCCATCGCTCTGATCGCTTTTAATAAAGGCGTCAAAGGCTCGAGGCAAGACCTCGGGTTTGAATCCAGGGCCCCGGTCATAGGCCCACACCCAGACGCCCTCCCGCCCGGGCTCGACTACCAGCTTCTCCAGGCCACCCGCGTGTTTTTGTGCGTTCTGGATAAGGTTTTCAAGCACAACTGACATCAGCCTGGCATCGGCTTCAACCCACCCGCTACCTTCGGCCCCCAGTCCGAACCGATCGTGCAAAAAAGCAACCAGATCCAGCGGTTGACCCGGCACCCGCCCCTGACCCTCCAGCCGTGCCAGGGTCAGCAAGCCTTCTAAAAGCGACTCCATGCGTCCAGCTTCGCGCAGTGCACCCTCGAGGGCTCGAGGCTCACCAGGACGGCGCAGCAACACTTCCAGATACCCCTTGAGGGCGGTCAGGGGATTGCGCAACTCATGCGAAGCCCCGTAGGCAAAGCGCCGTGCAGCCTGTTCCTGCACCGTAAGCCGATGCAGAGCGGTCTTCAGTTCGCTCATCAAGGTATTCATCGCCTCGATGGCCGGGCGGGCTTCATAGAGCTGGGGGGGCGAGAGGGGCTCGAGGTTTTCGGAGTTGCGCCGTGCCAGCTCCCGTGAAACGGTGTCCAGCGGGCGCAGCGACTGTGAAAGACCAAAAGCCCCCACCGCAAAAGCCAGCAAGGCCAGCAAACCCCCAATACCCAGATAAATTTGCAGCAGACGCTGCGGGAGGGCCACCACCTCCTCCAGAGGGATGCCCAGACCCAGTCCCCCTTCATCGCCGGGAAGCGCCACCCATAACCAGTTGTCCCGAATCTGACGAAAGCTCTGGCCCTGAGCGAGGGTTTGCTTGAGGCCCTCGGGCAGCAGATAGTCGCCCAGATCGGTATAGACCATGCGGCCCTCGGCGCTCAGGATAAATCCCACCCCACCAAACTCCTGCACAATTTGCGCCAGATCCTGAATTTGAACCCGTCCCTGACTGACCAGGAAACCCAGCCTCGAGAGGGCTGCTCGCTCGAGGGTGTCCTGCACGGAACGCTGGGCTTGCTGCACCGTCAGAACCACCAGCGGAATCAACAGCAAGGCCAGGGCCAGCAATAGCCATAACAGGAGGCGGAGACGGAGGGTCATGGGTGGGAGGGAGGGGGGGTCAGGGTTTGGGCGATAGCCAGGGCCAGCGGTGCGGTTCGCCGTTTGCAGCTCGCATCTGGCTTATGGCCTGCGGCTCAACTCACTTCCTCAAGATATACCCATGCCCCCGCAGGGTGTGTAGCAGCATGGGTTCGCCCAGGGCACGCCGCAGCGCAGAAAGGTGCACCTCCAGGGTGTTGGGCTCGACCTCCTCCCCCCAGACCCGCTGCATCAGGGTTTCTTTGGGCAAAAGGCGCTCGGCATGTTCCAGAAAACACTGCAAAAGCAGCATGGCTTTGGGTGAAAGCTCCAGCAGCCGTTCCCCCCGGCGGGCCTCCATTTTGCGCGGGTAAAGCACCACATCGGCATAGGAGAGCACCTCCTCATCGCGCTTGCTGCGGCGCAGCAGGGCTTCCAAGCGGGCCACCAGCTCCGAGAGCGCATAGGGTTTGACCAGATAATCGTCGGCCCCTTCGCGCAGCCCTTTGACCCGCCACTCCACCTCATCCAGTGCAGTCAGCATCAGCACCGGCACCGCACTCACCTTGCGTATCTCCCGCAGAACGCCGAACCCATCGCCCCCGGGCAGCAGCACATCCAGCACCACCAGATCGGGTCCCTCAGCCAGCCTTCGCAGCCCATCGGCCCCATTGCCTGCCTCCAGCACGCCATAGCCCTCGAGTTCCAGCCCCAGGCGCAACGCCTCGCGCACCCCGACATCATCTTCGATTAGCATTACCAGGGCCATGTCCCTATTCTGGCAGACCCTGGGTGAACTCGAGCTTAAACCTGCACCTCGCACCGCGTCACTTAGATTTCCTTACGCGGTAGCCTAATCCAGCAAAAATGCTGGACGCCATATGGCGATCGCTGAGGCCCCCTCCTTTGGCCTTGGACAGTCTCTCGGTTCTTACCCTCGACCGGCCTGTGGCGTGTGCCCAGCGAAACTCGACGTGCTGGCATCGCTCCGACCCTGTACTTTCAGCATCCAGATCCCTGCGGAGCATGTTTTGCACCTGTAGGCGGCAACACATGGCGACCGTATTTATCTGGAGTGCCCGCAGTGGCCGCTATTTTGTTCGGGCAGACCCCGCACAAATAGATCAACCCCCTCCTGCAAAAGCAGTTCTACCGAGTAACCTGGCATGTGCTGGGCTGTCATGTAAACCCCGTGCACAATCGAAGCAAACACCACCGCGAGCGAGCGACCGTGTCCAGGCGATACTCTCTCCAATACCGTTGCCAGTTGCTCAATGCCCCGGTTCATGGCTTCCTGGGCCAAATACACCGCTTCCTGATCGCCCCCTCTGCGGCCCGACTGCGCGGTCATGAGGGCGGTTAGTGGCTCTACCTGCCCACGGTAGGCCAGGGCCAGGGCCATCAGGCGCTGGTGCAGGGTACCCGGACGGGAAAGCGCCCGCTGGGTCTCTTGTGAGCCCTCCTCCAGCAGCGCTTCCAATAAGGCCCGTTTAGAGGCGAAGTGGTGATATACCGCGGCTTTGGTCAGGCCCAGGGTTCGGGCCAGGTCTTCCAGGCTGGTAGCAGCATACCCACGCTCTGCAAATGCTTTACGCGCAGTCTGCAATAGGGCCAGGCGGGTATCCACAATGCTACAGACTACGCCCCTTTTTTCCTACCCTGGTGTAGTTCCAGCAACAGAGATGAAACTGCCAGGCGCAGACCCATCGCGGTTTTCCTGTTTTTGCGGCTTATCCTGCGGAGGACGCCAGGCATCTCCTCCTCGGAAATCTATGTCGTGTTCCAGAGCTAGGTCACCGGCTGCTGCGGGCGCCTGGTGTTGCGGGCGGCCTCGAGGGTCTTGATCTGCTTCTGCCCCACGAGCCTTTCCACATCCTGCCCATCCATGCGGGACAGCTTCTCCTCGTAAGGGCCGCCTGC
>NZ_CALMCQ010000003.1 GCF_937863175.1 uncultured Meiothermus sp.
CGCTCTTCCGATCTGGCTTTGATTCCCAAGCGGCTTGCCCAGGGCAAGCCCTTCACGGTGTATCACAACTACGAGAGCGACAGCCAGGGTCCCTGCTCGGTGCTGGTGGGCTATCAGGTCATCGGTCCGGAGGACGTGCCGATGGGTTTTAGCGGCCTGAGCGTGCCAGCCGGACGGTATTTGATGTTTACCGCAGAAGGGCCAGGGCCGGAATCGGCGGTGCAGGCCTGGAGCTACATCAAGAGCTATTTCGAACAGCCTGGCACACCCCAAAGGGCGTATACTTTCGATTACGAGGTACACGATAACACTCAGCGGGTTTCGATTTTTGTGGCGATCAAGCAGGGTTTTGCCACCCGAATTCCCTAATTGAAAAACGGTAATGCTATGAACCTGAGACCCAGGGTAATCGAACTGGCGCAAGACTACCGCAAGGCTCACGCACCCCTCACACCCGAACGGCTGGCAGGGGGCATTGGTACGAGCCTCTCCTATGGCAAGTTGCCGGAGGGCAAGTTTGGGGCTTTGGTGCCGGAGAAAAGACATATTTTGATTGACCAGGACTCCACCCCCAAGCGCCAGCGTTTTACCCTGGCCCACGAAGTAATGCACTTTCTGATCCAGCAGGATGATGACCTGTTATCCGATCTACACGAGGCCTACGAGGGTAAGGAACTCGAGAACCAGCTCGAGGCGTTGTGCAACCTGGGGGCTGCCGAGATGCTCCTGCCCAGCGAAATTGTAGATACAGCCCTGGTCAAGAAAGGTCAAAGCCCCCGGCTGGTGCCCGTACTGGCCGAGGCCCAGCAGGTCTCGGAGGAAGTGGTCATTATTGCGCTGGCAGAACGTGGCCCCACCCCTTCGATTGTGCTGATGGCCGGCAGCAAACCCTTGCGGGTCTATTTCAGCGCTAAACACCCCCATATCTTTGATCGTGTGAGCCGGGGTACTGGCTTTCGCCGCGATGATCCGCTGGTGGTTGCGTTCGAGACCGGCCTGCCCCAAAAGACCAGAACCACCCTGCCCAACCATACCGTGCTGTATGGCCTCGAGGCCTACCCCCAGGGCGGACGGGTTTACGCAGTCTACAAAGAGTTGAAAAATTAGCCCAGGGTCGAGGGTTTATGGCAGTCTAACCTCGAGCACCTTTTGCTCCTGGCAAAAGACGTAGGCTAATAGACGTTTATATGGAGTCCAAACACCCCATCCCTACCGTCGGTGCGCTGGTGCGCGGCCCCTCAGGCAGGGTGCTGATTGTCCGAACCGCCAAATGGCAGGGCCGGTGGGGCGTACCAGGGGGCAAGATTGAATGGGGTGAACCGCTGGAAGCCGCACTAAAGCGCGAGTTTAGAGAAGAGGTGGGGCTCGAGCTCAGCAATATTCGTTACGCGATGCTTTTGGAGGGCAGGTTCGACCCCCAGTTTTACAGGCCCATGCATTTTTTGTTCATCAACTACTTCGCGGAAAGCCAGAGCGAAGCCATTACCCCCAACGAAGAAATCACCGAGTGGGCCTGGGTTGCACCGGAGGAAGCCCCCTCCTATCCCCTCAACAACATCACCCGCACTTTGATCGAGGGGTATCTGGCCTCCACCCAGGGACACGTATGAGCCGCGTGGCGCTGGTCACCGGCTCGGCCAGGGGTATCGGGCGGGCCATTTTGCTGGCCCTGGCCGAGAAAGGTTTTGATGTAGCAGTGCACTACCTGAGCAGCGAGGCCGAAGCCGAGCAGACCCGCCAGGATGCCGAAAAACTGGGTGTGCAGGCCATCAAGGTCGTGGCAGACGTAACCCGGGCGCAACCCGCACAGAACCTGATCCACACCGTTGCGGAGCAACTGGGGGGCTTACAGATTCTGGTCAATAATGTGGGGGATTACCTCAAAAAACCCATTGACCAGCTCTCTCCCCAGGAATGGCACAGGATGCTCGACTCCAACCTCAACGCACCTTTTTACCTGACCCAGACTGCCCTCCCCTACTTGAGCGAAACCGGGTATGGACGGGTGGTAAATATTGGTTTTGCGGGCGCTCAGAACTTGCTGGCATGTTCGGCAACTACGCCTTATGTGATCGCCAAAACCGGACTGATTATCTACAGTAAATCGCTGGCTAAGCATCTGGCTGCCCGAGGAGTGACGGTGAACGTAGTATCGCCGGGCGTAGCCGAAAACTCCATCTCCAGGCCGCTAGACGAGATACCCATGGGCCGCCTGGCAGGGCTGGAAGAGGTGGCTCGAGCAGTGCTCTTTTTTGTGGACGAGGACAGCGGGTATCTAACCGGACAGGTTGTAGAAGTTTCGGGAGGATGGAACCTGTGAGTCAGACCCAGTAGTGCTGCCGGGAGTGTACTGCCATCGGGTTGACTGCCATGTGCACAGTTACTTCGGAAAAACTGGTGTCCAGGTTACGTTCAGTTTTTGTATAAGATGACATCCTGTAGCAGTGCAGT
>NZ_CALMCQ010000004.1 GCF_937863175.1 uncultured Meiothermus sp.
AGCCGGTGCAGGTCTGGCATGTAGCGGGTCAGGAACTGCCAGAGCGCCTGGGCGCTGGTGTGCGCGGCGTACTGCTGGAAGCGGTCGTCCTTGCGGCTGTCGGCGAAGTCGGAGACCGACTTGAGGGCGAGGGTGAGCGGCTTCGGCCTCGAGGCGAACCGGGCCGCCGCGTACACCCCGTAGATTTCCATCTCCACCCCGAGCAGCTTGCGGTGCTGCACCTTGATCTCCTCCACCGTCTCGGGGTCGGCCAGCACGACCGACCCCGTGGCCACCGGGCCGACGTGGGCGCGGAGCATCGCCTCCGGCTTCTGGCCCTTGAAGCCGGTGTAAATGGCGGCCCACGCACTGGCATCCGCGACGAGCTGCTCGAAACGGCTGACCACCTCCGCGCTCACCGCGATCTGGTCGGGGTCAACGTTGAACACCGAGTGCTCGCCGCTGAGCACCCGCTTCCCGCTTTGCCACTCCCAGACCGGGCTGGCCAGGATGACATCGCCCATCCTCAGCCCGGCGTTGACCCCGGCGCAGATCCCGGTCATGGCCAGGACGCGGGGCCGGAGTTCGCCGATCAGCTTCGCCGCCAGCAGGGCCGACGCCACCATGCCCATCCGAGGGGCGCTGGCGGCGGCGATCCGGTAGACCTTATCGGCGACGGTAAACTTGCCCTCGATGATGAAGGTGTTGTCGTCGAGCGGCCTCGAGCTCGACCAGTCGCAGGGCAGGTCGAGCACGGCCTCGAGTTCCGGGGTTCTCAGGGCGGTCAGGACGCAGACATCGAGGCCGAACGCGGGCGCTGTTCTGGCCGTGGGCTCTTCGGACAGATACTCGAGCGAGGCCCTCAGGTGGTTCCTCCAGCCGTCGGAGGCTTCGTCGTAGTAGAGCAGGCTCCACAAGCGCCGGGAGAACTCGGCGTGAAAGCTCTCCCGCAGGCTCTCGAACGCGGTCAGGCCGATCACCCGCTGGGGCCGGGGGCCGGTCGCTCGGGCGAGGTGTTCGATCAGCTCGATGCCGGTCTCCTGGCTGGGCTGATCCTCGTTCCTCTCCGGCAACATTAAGTCGAGGATGGCCAGGTCAAACGCCTCCTGCTTGAGCATTGCTTTGGCATCAAAGGCACACTGGGCCACCTTGATGGCCTCCCGGCTGACCCCGGTCTGGGTGACCACCTGGACGATGGCCTGGAGCTTCTCCTTGTTGTCTTCGACGATAAGAATTCGGTTAAGACTCACGCCCCACCCCCCGTAACCTGGCTGAGGGCGGCTATCAGTTCATGCTGCCATTTGTTCGAGGTGCCGTCGAAGAAGACCAGACCCATGAAGAGGTCGGGGTGGTCTTTGCTCAACTCGTCGGCCAACTCGTCAACACTCATGGATTCACTCCCGCTCCCCAGTTGCTCGTACTGGGTGACCACCAGAATGGGTGAGGTGTTCCCGATCTGTTTCATGTAGCTGATGACCTCCCGACCGCCGAACGGCTGCGGCTCCTCCTCGTCGCCGTCGAAGGCGGGGTCGAAGGTTCGCAGCGACATGTCCAGCAGCACCAGGTCGTAGCGCTCGCTCCTGACCGCCTTGAGCCCGCGGTTAAACGAGGTCGCCTCGACGATCTCGGCGGATGGTCGGGCGACCTTGCAGGCCTCGCGCAGCCTGTCCATCTTGTGCTGGTCGTCCTCGACGATAAGGATTCTGGTCGGCATAGGGCTACACCGGCTCCTTCTGCGGCCCCGCCGCCGGGAGTTCGTAGGGCTGGTAGTACAAGAAGGACATGCTCAGGTGGACAAAAAACTCGCTCGGGCCGAGGAAGCCGAAATCCAGGCTGTGGCTCTGATGCTGGCTCAAGATGTTGCTGATCTTGATCAGGCCGGTCTTGCCCTCCCCCTGCGCCTTGCTGGCGTAGGTTTTGGCGAGGATTTCGCCCTTGATCTGCTCGAGTTCCCTGACGCCGGCGGGGTTGAACACCCCGTCGGCGACCTGGCTGTGAACCCTGACCTCGAGTTCCCCCCGCTCGGTGTGTTCGACGACCGAGATGCTGGCCCAGGGGGAGGGGCCGACCTTGGAGTGCTCGGCGACGTTGCTCAGGGCGATGAAGAGTATGTCGGACAGCTCGGACAGCATCGCCGCCCCCCACTGCTGGGTCACCCTGTAGTCGGTCTCGAGCTGCGGCTCAAACCCCTTGTTGCAGAGCTTAACCGACTGCACCGCAATGTCCACGATGTCCCCGATCTCGAACCCCACGCTCAGATCCTCGGCGGAACCCAGCTTGAACCACCGGCTCACCGCGTCCACGGTGTCCTGCAACTCCGTCGAGGCCGAGCGCAGAGCCGCCCGCAGCTCGCCGTACTGCTCGGGGCGCAGGCAGGAGGAGATCCGGCTCTCGAGCTGCCGAATCGCGTCCAATAGCCTCGGCTTGACTTCCTCCCGCAGGGTTCGCTGAACCGCTTCAAGGCTGGGGCCGATGCTGGCCGACGAGTAGGCCGTGGCCGCCTCGTAGAAATCGTCGAAGGTCTCGACTTGGCGCAGCTTCTCCCCGATCAGATTGAACACCAGGGGACTGTTGAGCGCATCCATGTCGATCAGCCCCTCCGGGTGTCCGGCGCTTCTGACGTGCAGCTTGGCTTTCACCAGTTGGTTGATCTCGGCGTTGTAGCCTTCGGAAAAGGTCGCAAAAGCCTCCCCCACCGCCTGCCGCTGCTCCGGGGAGGTGTGCTCGATCCGCTCTATCCAGGGAGAGTCGGGGCTATAGCGTTGAGACCCTTCGTCTCGGGTCGTCAGCAGGTCTCGGCTCTGCACGGGTGCCCGCAGACGGCCCCCGATCACGCCGTGGCGCACCCTGCTGCTGAGGTAAAACTCCAGGCCGTGGCGCGGGTGAAACAGGAGTTGATGCCTGAGGGTCGAGAGGATCTGCCCCAACACCCGGTTGGCCTCGGTGTCCTCCACGACGCTCAGGCTTTCGGCGAGGGGCTGCCGATCCACGATGAACTGGGCCAGGGCGGTTGCGACGCTGACCTTGGGCAGGTCAACCTCGATCACCGCCAGACGGGTGTAGCGCTCGAACAGTTCGCCGAGTTCGCGCCTGGCCCAGGGCTTTAGCGACTCCACATCGATGTAGACGCGGGTGTTCTCCAGGTGGCGTAACCCCTCGAAGACCTTCAGCTCTTTGGTGACCCAGAGGATTTCGGTCTTGTAGCGGCTGGCATTGCCCGGATCGAGTTCGATCAGCCCCGAGCAGACACGGATGCGCTCCTCGC
>NZ_CALMCQ010000005.1 GCF_937863175.1 uncultured Meiothermus sp.
GAATTTCGCTACCTTAGGACCGTTATAGTTACGGCCGCCGTTCACTGGGGCTTCAGTTCAGGGCTTGCACCCCTCCCCTTGACCTTCCAGCACCGGGCAAGCGTCGCTCCGTATACTTCCACTTACGTGTTCGCACAGAGCTGAGTTTTTGGTAAACAGTCGCCAGAGTCTATTCACTGCGGCTGAAGCAGAGCCGCGAACGGCCCCGCCACAGCACCCCTTCTCCCGAAGTTACGGGGCTAGATTGCAAAGTTCCTTAGCGAGGGTTCTCCCGCGCGCCTTGGTGCATTTACACCCACCCACCTGTGTCGGTTTACGGTACGGGTACTCTGCAGTTATGCTTAGAGGCTTTTCTCGGCTCCCTGGCTTCGGCGAGTTGTCACCTTGCGGCTTCCACACCACCCACCGGTATCTGGGCTACGGATTTGCCTGTAGCCCCCTTTGGGTTTCTGTCCGGGCTCGTCCATGGCTCCGGTTCACCTAGCCTGAAGCGTCCCCCCATCGCACTGCATAGTAGGACTGGAGTATTAACCAGTTGTCCGTCGGCCTCGCCTCTCGGCTTATCCTTAGGCCCCGCCTAACCCTACGATGACGACCATCGCGTAGGAAACCTTGGGTTTACGGCGAAGAGGATTCTCACCCCTTTTATCGTTACTCATGCTGGCATTCGCACTTCCCGTACCTCCACCACTCCTCACGGTATGGCTTCTTCGGCATAGGGAACGCTCCTCTACCGCTCCACTGGGCAAAGCCCAGCAAAGCCCGCGAATTCGGTGACAGGTTTAAGCCCCGATCATTTTCAGCGCAGGGTCACTCGACTAGTGAGCTATTACGCACTCTTTAAAGGATGGCTGCTTCTAAGCCAACCTCCTAGCTGTCTGAGCAACCCCACATCTTTATCCACTTAACCTGTACTGGGGGACCTTATTCGGCGATCTCTGTTGTTCCAGCGCTTGGACACGGATGTTAGCACTCGTGCCCTCACTCCCGGACTCCATTTTGGACCCTTCAGAGTTTGAAAGGGTTTGGTAGGCTGGTAGGCCCCCTAGCCCTATCAGTGCTTTACAGGCCCAAATAAGCATCCGAGGCTGACCCTAAAGTCATTTCGAGGAGAACTAGCTATCTCCCAGATCGGTTAGCTTTTCACTCCTAATCCCAACTCATCCAAAGGATTTGCATCTCCAACTGGTTCGGCCCTCCACGCAGTGTCACCCGCGCTTCAGCCTGGTCAGGACTAGCTCTCTGGGTTTCGAGTCTACGCCAACGAACTACATGGGCCGTCGCCGGCCCATCTGCGCCCTATTCGGACTCGGTTTCCCTACGCCTCCACCTCTCGGCTTAAGCTCGCTCGCTAACGTAAGTCGCCAGCTCATGCTTCAATAGGCACACCAAAAGACCGCTACTTGCGTAGATAGTCCCTTGATTGCTTGTGAGCACACGGTTTCAGGTTCTATTTCACTCCCCTCCCGGGGTTCTTTTCACCTTTCCCTCACGGTACTGGTACGCTATCGGTCACCTAGAGTATTTAGCCTTATGCGGTGGGCCGCACTGATTCACCCATAGCTCCACGAACCACAGGCTACTCGGGTACTGGCTACTAGCGTCCGCCTTTCGTCTACAGGATTTTCACCTTCTATGATGGGCCTTCCCAGACCCTTCGACTAAGCTTCCGCTTCGATATCGCCAGCCCCACAACCCCACTGAGCACGCTCAGCGGTTTAGGCTTTTCCCTTTTCGCTCGCCGCTACTCAGAGAATCGAACTCTCTTTCTGCTCCTCTGGGTACTTAGATGTTTCAGTTCCCCAGGTTCCCCCTCACTTGCGTGAGTGACCTGTGTTCCCACAGGCCGGGTTCCCCCATTCGGATACCCCGGTATCAAAGCTTACTACCAGCTCCACCGGGCTTTTCGCAGGTAATCACGTCCTTCATCGGCTCAGGTGCCAGGGCATCCTCCGTGTGCCCGTTCTATCTTGACCTTTATTCCTGCCTCTGGGGTTGCCCCCAGATTTAAGGTCTATTCATCACACCCTGGACTCAGAACGGCGTTCTACCTCATAAGAGATAAAACATCGCCCAGGATGCTTCTCCTTCACTTCCTTACTACCCCTTTTTCATGATCCTCGCACCGGCCATCTTCATGGGGCGCAACGAAGAGACTACCGAATACTCCAGGTTCTGTCAACACCCCTAATCAACAGACAATGTTCGGTGCGGAACACGAAAATCAAACGACCGAAAGGCCCAGCATTATGAAGGATGCCCTACGGAAGAAGTGCTCGGTGAGAAGGGGTGAACACCACAAAAACACGCTTGGGTTAATCACCCAGCACTGCTTTGAGTTGCGGCATCTGCTTGAGTACCAGATAGCGAATCACGCCCGTTCCGCCGGTGCCGCGCAGCATGAGCACCAGCGAGGACTTAGCACTGATACGGTTTACCATGAGGGTTTTGCCAAGATACTCGAGGTTGAGGCTCTGGATGGAAGAGAGGTGATATTTATCCCCCATTACGCTCGAGATCGAGAGCATGGTATGCAAGTAGGTCGCCAGCAGGTCAGGTTCATCAACGGTCTGACCCACCCAGGCCAGCAATTTGCCCATATTGTTTATCACCAAAACGCTTTCAATCTCGGGCTTATCCAGGAAAGGTCGCAACACTTCCATCAGGGGTTGATTGTGGATCTGAGCAGCAACCGCCATCTGGGGCGTGGGCGGGATGGGAGCAGGAGCCAGGGGGGGAGGGGTGGGGGGATCCGCCTGGCTGGGTGCAACCGCTACAGGGGAGGGTGGACTCGAAACAGGTGGAACTGGGGTGGTGGCTTGAATGGGTGTGAAAACAGGAGGGGTTGGACTGGGGGTGGGTTTGCTGATGGCAGGGGTCACCTGTTTGACGACATGGAGAGCACGCTCGATTTTGGGGAAGAGATCGTCGGGTGTAAAGGGTTTGGAAACCACGTCGAAGGCCCCGGCTTGCTGGGCCTGGGCAACCACCCCCTCATTGATGATGCCCGAAATGAGGATGACCGGGACACCCTGCGTGGTTTTGTTCAGTTTTAGCATCTGGCACAGTTCAAAACCACTCATGCCCGGCATGACTACATCGGCGATCACCAGGTTGGGTGTATTGCGGCTGGCCGCCTCGAGGCCCTGTTCGGCGGTCTCGCTGGTCGAGACTACCAGGCCACGGGTGGACAACAGGCGCTCCAACACCTTGCGTACGCTGGTGCTGTCGTCAACAACTAGAACCTTGGCTCCTTGCATAGCTATATCAATGGTAGGGCTGCAAACGACACTGCCCGGTGATGTGTGACCATTACGGGAGGCATGGGTTAACACACGATGATCAGGAGCAGACAAAAAAACTGCTCCTGACAGGGGTTTTTGTCACGGTTCCCGTTATTTTTGCCATCAAAGCTTGGGTGGCATTTTTCTCAGAACTGCGCTAATTGATGCCGTGTTGGCGATGATCCATCTCGACGGCCAGCGAGAGCAGGAGTTGATCGGTGCTTTTGCGGATGGTGACAGGTTCCAGGAGAAAATCGGCTTCGGTCAGGGGTTCGAAGTGGAAGTGGCCCCTCTGCTGACTTTCTGCCTTGAGCAACAGATGCAGAACAGCATCTTCTCCGCTCTTTTCGGCATATTCGGCATGGATGAGCTGACCTCGGGTAAAAAGCCAGCTGGCGCTCCCCGCCTCGATTTCGACCCGCAACCGCCCGGTTTTGGCGGATTTGGCCAGCCACTGGGCCAGCTCGAACAGGCTTACGTCGCCCAGTTGCCCTTGAATACCGTGTTGTGCGACGGGGTTGGTTGGTTCGGAGATATAAGTCTTGCGGGTAAGCTCGAGGATCAGCTTGTAGGCACTGCGCACCACTTCAGGAATGCTGGTGTCGGCTGGCATGATCAGATCGAGATCGCTGGTATGGGGTGAAGAGGTATTGTCGAGCAGGACAAAAGGCACCAGGGCGAGCTGGGGGTCGGAGCGCACCAAGTCGAAGAACTCGATACCGCTCAGGTCGCGGAGCGTGGCGGTGCTCACGATCACATCGGGGCGGCAGCGTTCCAGAAGCGTCATGGCATAGAGGGCACTGTCCTCGACCTGGACGTCAAACCCCGACAGGGCAAAGCTGTCTTTGAGTGCGCTACCGCGCCCCGGTTGACCGGTCAGGATCAGTGCCTTCATTGAATAATCTCCTTTGCCATGCCAGCACCCCTGGTAATGCCTGCAAATTG
>NZ_CALMCQ010000006.1 GCF_937863175.1 uncultured Meiothermus sp.
CCTGGTTCTTGAGCGCCCCTAGCAGGGCTTTGAATTCTGCCCTGGGCACCACCACCCAGGTACTGTCGTGGGCTTCCTCCACCTCCCAGCCTCTGGCACGGGCGTCGGCTTTTAGTTGTACCAGTTTTTGCATATCCACCTCGCCAAGGTCTACCGCTTCCAGGCCTCAATTTTAGGCAGCTTGCGGCCCTGGTCGTCGCGGCCTGCACCCATGATCTTTTTCTGCAGTTGCATTACTGCATAGATCAGGGCTTCGGGCCGGGGTGGGCAGCCGGGCACAAATACATCCACCGGCACCACGCTGTCCACGTTTTGCACGATCGCGTAGTTGTTGAACATCCCGCCCGAAGAGGCGCAGGCTCCCATCGAGATAACCCACTTTGGATCCGGCATCTGGTCGTAGACCCGGCGCATCACCGGGGCCATCTTTTTGGAAAGCCGTCCGGCCACAATCATTACATCGGCCTGGCGAGGGGAGGCCCGGAAGACCTCGGAGCCAAAACGGGAGAGATCGTTGCGGGCATCGGTGGACGCCATCATCTCGATGGCACAGCAGGCCAGCCCGAAGGTCGCGGGCCACAGGCTGTTGGAACGCCCCCAGGCAATGAGCTTCTCGAGGTTGGTAAACAGGATGCCCTCATTCTCGAGTTCCTGTACATCTTTCGTAAAAAGGTCTGCAATGGTTGCCATTCAAAAACCTCCCTGCCAAAGGCTTAAAGCCGAATGTAAGACTGCTTCAGGTTTTCAGCTCTGGGCTGTCGGCTCCTCAGTGCCACTTCATCACACCCTTGTACCACTCGTACAAAAAGCCCACAAACAGTAGCACCGTAAACACCATCAGGCCCCAGAAGCCCACCACCCCCACGGTGCCCGCACTCACTGCATAAGGCCACAGGAAAGCCACTTCCACGTCGAAGATGATGAAGAGCATGGCCACCGCATAGTAGTGCACTGGGAAGCGCTTAACCTCCCCGGCAGGGTCGTTGCCCGATTCATAGGGCATCAGCTTGAAACGTCCACCTTTTTTGGGTCCAAGAATTGCTCCCACCACACTCGCCAGAACAGCAATGCCGACCGCAACTGCCAGGTAAACCAGCAGAGCCTGATACTCACTTATGGGTGACATGCGCCTCCTCTTTTGCGACTGAGCTTGTGCCGGTCTTCACGAAGTCTCGCAAACCTACACGGCCTCCCGCACTTCTATCGCCAACATCTTACACTTCTACCTTCACGACGCAAATATTGTTTCAGGTCAATGCTATTTGGCAGGGGGTATCAACAGGGTTGATGGTCCCACCGTGAAAGCACTGTGAGGGCGGGCCAAACTGCGGGCGAGGTAGATGGCTGTGGCCCCAGGCCCTCGGCGACCCAGGGAAGCAGTGGAGACCTATGCGAAGGAGTACGATCAGGACGAAGATCGGCTGTGACCCTGCCCCTCAGCTTTCGACCCGCACCATGGCGGTGGTTTAGTAACGCTTGTCCACCAGGGGCGGCCCCTCCAGGGCCGGGTCGGCCTGGATGTCGTCGAGGCGGATGCCGGTGGCTTGTTGCAGGGCCGGGCCAAGCTGGGGTGGAACAGCCTCGGCCTTGATGCGCAAGGTTAGCCGGTCGGTTCCGCCCTCTTTGCTTTCGACCACCAGCTGCGCGCCTGTACGAGGGTCAATACCAAAAGCCATGAGCAGAGGGGCCAGCTCGGTTGGGTAAAGCTTGACCCCTTTGACCTTGACCATCAGGTCGGTACGTCCAATCACCCCTCGGGGAAGGCATAGGTGGCCATCTTTCCGGGTCACTACCGCGAGGTCGCCGGTGCGAAAACGAACCATGGGCATCAGGGTGCGCGAAAGTGCAGTGATCACCATCTCCCCCTTTTCACCATCGGGGGTAGGTTCTAGGGTTTCGGGGTCGAGGAGCTCGAGGATGGCCATTTCAGGTATCTCCCTCAAGCCGTTTTTATCCAGGCTTTCCCCTGCCACAACACCAAGCTCGGAGGTACCGTAGGCATCTACCGCTACCCCCCCCATGGCCTGTTCCAGCTTTTCACGGTAGCCCGGAACCGAGGAGAAGGGTTCTCCACCAGCCATTAGAAGCTCAAACTTACCTCCAGCCTGGGCTATTTTCATAGCAAAGCTGGGATTGCAGACCAGAATTTCAAAGCCGTACTGCTGTTGCAGTTGGGCGATTCGCTCGGCCTCGCCGGGGCCGTGGGGCAAGACCATTGCCCCGGCCCGCTGCAGGGCCTCGTGAAACAGCCAGCCTCCGGCAAAAATGTGATAACCGAAGGCCACCAGGGCTTTCTTACCGGCCACACCCAGCCGGCGCATCTGAGCAGCCAGCGCCTCTGCCTGGTATTCCACATCTTCGGCGGACAGATACTCGGGCATCCAGCCTATGGCCGGACTGGGGGTCAGGTGCATCAGGGCGGCCCCCTGTGGGGGTCTGGGATGGGCCTGGATATGCGCTAGCCATTCCTGGCGGGTGGTGAGCGGCAAGCTGGCTATGGTCTCGAGGGTAATGCTGGAGGCATCCACTCCGCTCAGTTTTTGTGCATAGACGGGATGTTTTTGGGCAGCAGCGATCACGGTACGAAGGCGTTGGGCTCGATCCATACAGTAGCTCCTTATTTCCACACTTCCGAGCAGATTATACGGGTTACCACCCACCTGAGAAGTTAGTCTAGGCCAAAGCCAGACCAAGTTGGCCCGGTATGTTCGGGGATTGAGAGCAAGCGTTCCTGAACCGTACCCGTCCGATGTGAGTGATCCGGAGCGGCGGCTGAAACCGCCCTGAGCTTAGTCCACTACCCTAAAACCCAGGGCCTCGGCCCGCTCGACGAAGAACTGGATGTTCTCGCTTTTGGTCTCGCCGCCCAGACTCTTCCGCTCGTAGGCTTTTTCGGCGGCCAGGATCATGGTCTCGGCCAGACAAGCCGGAACTGTGCCCTGGCCGAAATGCAGGTTGATATTGCCGGTCATGGCCCCCGGAGGCCGCACCACCCCGCCGGGGATCACCCGCACACCCTGCACACCCTTCACCGACTCATCCACATCGGGCGGTACACCCTCGTCGTAGATCCAGACACCGGGCTTGATGTGCTCAGGGAAGATGATGGAGGCGGGGTCGGAAGTGGCGGTGAAGATCAGGTCGGCCTCTTTGATAGCCGATATCTCCAGGGTTGCTACAAGCTCGGGCACAGGCTGGCCTTTGCGCTCCAGGTTCTGCTCGAGGGTCGCGGCGCTTTTCTCCAAACGCTCCATGTTGCGCCCAACCAGGATCAGCTTACCCACGAGCGGGGCAACCTGGCGGGCAATGCCGAAAGCCACCACGCCGTTGGCCCCCACCACTGCCGCTGTTGCGTCACTGAGCTTGCGCCCAGAGTGTTCGAAGTGGGCCAGGATACCTGGAATCGCGGCCCTGACGGTTCCGGCGGTGTAGGCCCCGCCATTGGTAACCTGAATGTCCGGCACGGCTTCCTGGACGATGCGGCCCTTATCGCCCACCACACTCCAGAAAGCCCCGAGCCCCACCACTGTGCAGCCCAACTCCTGGGCCAGCCGCGCTCCCTGGATGGCCCGGCGGATCGCGAGTTCAGGCTTGCTGCTGATCTGGTGGGGTAACAACGGGGCTGAGAGCAGATGGCAGCGAATCTCGCGCCCATCGCTGGTCTTGACCCCGCGCAACTCCCCAACCTTCATGGGCCTGAGGGCCTCGGCGAAGTTTTCCACCAGGTTCTGGCCAATAATCCCTCGGTTTACCAGGGGCCTGGCCCACCTGAAACGCGGGCTCTGAAAAAAATCCTCCACCGTAAGGGGATGAATCATGAAAGCGCAGACCACTTGTTTGTCTGAGGGCAAGGGCAAAGGCTCGCCCAGGCGGGGCTCGGTGCCTTCCAGCATCCGTCCGATATTTTCCTTGTAGCGCCACACCGTCATAAACAACAAGACCCAGGCTGCCAGCCTGGCCCAGCCCGAGATGGGCTCGAGGGTTAGCAAGAGCGCCAGTGTGGCCGGAATATACATGGCCGCCAACGAACCGTAGCGGCTCAAGAAAAGACCCACCCCGGCCACCAGCAGGACAACCAGGGTAAGCAGGTAGGGCAACCCGCTCAGGTACAGGCCAAAGACAATCCCCACCAGGACCCCAGCGCCCCGCCCCCGCAGGAGCGCTCCTTCGGCAAAAAGCCGGGGAGGATACAGATGCCCTAGATAGACTACAAGCGCAAAGATAACTGCCCAGGACAGCCCAAACTGCCCCCCTATCCAGACCGCCAGCAGCCCCTTGAGAAAATCCAGGCCCCAGGCCAACAGCGCGGGGCCAGTTCCCAGAAGTTTGAGGGTGTTCTCGAGGCCCAGGTTGTAGGCCGAGGCCAGTCGCGGGTCTTGTCCGGTCAGCCCGCGTATAGCCCAGTAGCCCAGCGGCAGCGAGCCGATCAGGTAGGCCAGGATTGTTAGCACCAGGATCATCGGCTAAGCGTCTCCAACGTGAAAGCGAATGACGGGGGGGAGCGGTGTGGATGTGGGATTTGCGCTCACAAGCGTGATCTCCACTGGGATCGAGCAGGCTCCGTCTGCTGGGAAGCATCGGGCAAACTACCTGATTCACGGGGTGGCAAACTTACCATGGCGCAACTTAAACCTTACCAGATTTGGGCAGGGGGACTGGAGGGAGAGCTTGGGAGCGAACACCTTTGCTCATGGCTTTGAGGGCTCCTGGGTGGCCTAGAAGCTGGAGGGTTTGGGCTTCTGGCTCATGGCCCAGATGGTGCCTAGAATGAGCACCACCAGAATGAAGAGCGAGAACTGGGTTTTGTCTATTCCCGTGACCCACTCGGGGTGGCTCAGAACCTCCTTGGTGAGCTTGTCCCAACCCCCAATGGCCAGCTTAACCCCAGCAAAGCCCACTACTACAAAAGCCACCGTCTCGAAGCGGGGGTATTTTTCCAGCAGACCCACAAAGAGCACCGCTACGAAGCGCAAGGCCAGGATGCCGATAAACACCCCAGTGAAGATGATCCAGATGTTGTTCGAAAGCGCTACCGCTACCAGCACCGAGTCCACTGCAAAGGCCAGGTCGGCCAGCTCAATTTGGGCCACAATGGTCCAGAACTTGCGGGGTGTTACCACCTTGAGGGTCTGCACCGCCTGGAGGTGGACTTCCTCTTTGGGCCTGGGCTTGCTGAAGTGTCTGATGGCGATGTAGAGCAGGTAAGCAGCCCCCAGGGCCTGAATCCACCAGAACTGAATCAGATACACCGCGAACACCAGGGCCAGCCCGCGCAAGACGTAGGCCCCGGCGATGCCATAAAACAAGGCCCGTTGCCGCCAGGGCGGGGGCAGTTGCTTGACCATCACCCCCAGTACCATTGCGTTGTCTGCGGAGAGCACCGCCTCCATGACAATTAGAATTCCAACAACAATCAGCGCTTGTCCAAGTTGTTCCACGCGCACCTCGAGCATGGGTGGGCAAAACCACGCAAAGCCACCACGGCCTTTTGTGTTGTGGTGGTCTCACCCAGGCTATGTACCCTGATTAACCGGAAGCAGTTGCTTCGTACTGACGATTAATCATCCCCTGAAGGCGTTACGGTTTTGCCAATGCTGGCACCCCAATCGCCTAAGCGAAAGGGTAGCCGTTGGCCACAACGACTATGCCGCTAACCCGAACTCGCCTCGAGGGTGGTTACTCCCCAACCAGAGAGTAGGGTAGCACTCTTTTCCGGATGAAAAGCGCATGAACCTACGATTGCCCCAGGCCGGTCGGGGCCCAGGGAGGCTTATACCACGCGGCCCAGGTGCGATGATGGCCTTCCATCCAGCCCTCGGCCCAGGCCCGCAGATGAAGCCCTGGGGGTGGGTGCAGGAGTTCGCCCGACTGCCAGTAGTGCTCGGCCTGGCTTCCGCGCCGAAGGGCCTCGAGGATAGTGAAACCTTCGATGAGCACCAGGCCCGTGGGCATTAGCCTGGAAGCCAACCTTTCCAGCAGTGGGCGGTGCAGGAAGTAGGAAATCACGATGCCTGCAAAAGGGCCAGGAGGCAGGTTGGGGTGGGGGACTTCCAGATCGGTTTCGAGCGCCCAGATGTTGAGTTGTTGCCGGGCGGCCTCGGAGCGGACAAACTCGAGGGCCACCCGGCTACGCTCAAGCAGCATCACCGGGTGCCCGCGTATGGCCAGAAAAATAGCGTTTCGTCCGGTTCCCCCGGCCAGATCCAGCACGGGCCCGTGGGGCAGTTGATGGGCAAAAGCAGCCACCACCTGTGCAGGCTGGGCGATGGGGAGCTGGGTGCGGTAATGGGTGTCCCAGTCTTTGGGCATGGCTCGAGCAACTCCATCAGACCCGTTTCCTAAGGGTCAAAACGACGGGTGAATTCCAAGCGCCCCAAAACCACAAGTCGAAGGCCGAAAGCCTGGAAATACCTGGACAGCATACCAATCGGATTCCTGGCTCTTGACCCTCGACCACTTTGACCTGCGCCTACCTGGCTCCGGGAGTGCGGCGGAAGGCCCACAAACCCCCGAAAACCAGGATCGCGAAAGTCACGCTGAGGAAAAAAGCTTGTGACAGATGCAAGGCCAACTCGGGGCGGTGCAGCCACACTTCACTGCCGTGTTCCCAACCTTCCAGGAGCAGCTTGAGCCCGGCCCAGCCCACCACTGCATACGCCACCGCCTCGAGCCGGGGGTAGCGCTCGATGAAGGTGACCATAATGCCTGCAGCCAATCGAATGAGCAAAATACCGATGGCCACACCGGTAAAGATCACCCAGAACTCTCGGCTGAGAGCCACCACCACCAGCACCGAATCCACCGCAAAAGCCAGATCAACCACATTAATCATGATCACGATGCGCCAGAAGCTCTTTGCTGCCTCTTGCTGAATGCGGGTTTGGTCTGAAATGCCCGGTGGTTTGTGAGGGAAAAGGTGATTGGCCGCCAGATACATCAGGTACAAGCCGCCCAGCAGTTGAATCCACCAGATTTGGAGGATGACCGTGGCAAACAACAATGCCAGTCCACGCAATACATATGCGCCGATGATGCCATAGAGCAGGGCCCTGGAACGCAGGTGTTCCGGCAAAGGCCGAACCATCACGGCTAAAACCATGGCATTGTCCACCGATAAAACCGCCTCGAGTGCAACAATAATGAGAATGGCTGCAAAAGCCGATCCGAACTCCATAAACCTAAGCCTATCACCCCAAACTTCAGGATCCGAACAGGTACACCAGGGCCGGGGCCAGCCCCTGCCGCCAGGTCATCCAGTTGTGTCCGGAGGGACGCTCAAAGTAGGCGTGGCGGTAGCCCTGATCGCTCAGCATGGACGCAAAACGGCGGTTGGGAGCCAGGAGCCACTCGATCTGGCCGGTTTCGCAGTAGAACCGCAGGGGCAGGGTTTCCGAAGCCAGGTACTGTTCGGTAAGCCACTCGGGGTCGGTAAAAGCGTTACCCCCCTCGGGTGAGGCCGTCAGGCAGGACGACTGGGTAGCGACCTTCTGGAACAGGTCTGGGCGGCGCAAGGCCATCCACCCTGAAACCAGGCCCCCCAGGCTCGCACCCATCAGCCCTCTTTCCGGTGTGGAACCATAGTGCGACTCCACGGCGGGAATAATTTCATTCAGTACATGCTGTTCGTAAGTAGAATTGAACCAGTACTCGTTGCGACGGTCTTCGGGCTCGATGAATACAATTCGTACGGGCCGTATTTCGCCTAACTCACAAAGCCCCTGGGCCACCTCGGCCAGCCTGGCGGTGCGGTAGTAGGCCACGCCATCGTGAACGTAGAGGGTGGCCTGGGCGGGCTGGGTGGGGTTGTAGACATAGTAGCGGCGGGTGGTGCCGAAGGCCATGGACTCCAGACGGTGCCGGTGTACCTCGAGTGCACGAGAGGGCTGGTGGGGGGCGGTATAGTGAAAACCTGGCAGCTCCACAGCCCTGGGATACGTCCACCAGGGGTTCTGGGCTTTGTGGGGGTTATCGGGGTCGGGGAAGGGATTCTGGTCGGCGTCGAGGAAGGCGTACTCGAGGTAGGCTCCGGCGGGGAACTCGAGGGTCAGGGGCTGGTCAATGGCGATGGGCCTTCGGTCCCAGTCGGTAAAGTCGCCCACCAGAAACCTGGCCCTGGCCGGGGGATAAAAGGTTACGGATCGGGTGTGCACCTCAACCATACTCCACTACCTTAACGCATCGGGCCAGATAGATAAGATAACAGGATGGATACAGGGTCAGATGTATACGGCGCAGTGGTTGCCTGGGTAGATGATCTGGAGGCTCCGACCCGCGATCGTGGCCCACTGGTCGGGATTCCTTTTGCTGCCAAGGATTTATTTGATCTGGCCGGACTGCCCACCACCGCAGGCAACCCCGATTTTGCCGAGCTCTGGGGCCGCCCGACCCAGGACGCCTGGGCAGTAGCGGCG
>NZ_CALMCQ010000007.1 GCF_937863175.1 uncultured Meiothermus sp.
CTCCACCCCGCACCGCCACCACGCGGTGCAGGTCGGGGTGACCCTCGAGGGCTCCATGCGGGTGGGCCTGGGGTCAGACGCATCGTCCGCCGAACCCTGCGCGGCCTTCGCGGTCGGTTCCGACACGCCCCACCTGGTCTTGAGCGAGGGGAGTCGGATGATGCTGGCCTGGAGCGAGCGAAGCGGGATCGGCACGGCAAACCTCGGCCTGAAAACCTGGGCCTCACCCGACCTCAGCCGTCCCCTACAATCCTTGGTGGCCGCGCTGCCCGCGACCCTGGACTGCCCTGGTGCGCACCGACTGGCGCTCGACCTGCTGCGCCACCTGGCCGCCGAGGAGCCGACACTGCGGCTCGACTCGAGGGTGGAGGCGGTGGCGCAGATCGCCCGAAGTCAGGTGCTGTCCCCCCGGCCCATCGCCGACCTGGCCCGGCAGGTCGGCCTGTCGCCCTCACGGCTGCGGCACCTGTTCCGCCAGCAGATGGGGCTCTCGCTCCAGCGCTACTTGCTGTGGCAGCGGCTGTTTCGCGCCCTCGAGTACGCCTCCGGCCAGACCCTCACCGAGGCCGCCCACGCGGCGGGCTTTGCCGACTCGGCCCACCTGGCTCGGGTCTTCCGCGAAACCTTCGGGTTCAGACCTTCGGAGGTCTTCGGCGGCAGTAGCCGCTCCGTTCAAGTCAATTTGTGTCGCCACCCCTAACCTGTGGGTAGGGAGACACCCATGACCAACAGCTTCAAACCAATTGCACGAACATCCCCGCACCCCCATGCCCGCCGGTTCGACTGGACGGTGGTGCTGCTTTCGGGCTGGATGGTCGGGGGCATCCACCTCGATGCCTGGGCACACCACCGCGTCGCGGAGGCCCTCGAGAGCTTTTTCACCCCCTGGCACGGGGTGCTCTACTCGGGGTTTCTGGCCCTGGCAGCCTACCTGGTCGGGACGGCACTGCTGAACTGGCGTAGAACCGGCACCTGGCGCGGGGCCGTTCCGACGGGCTACGAGTACAGCCTATTGGGCATCGCGCTGTTCTCGGCGGGCGGGGTGGGCGACATGATCTGGCACCTCCTTTTCGGCATCGAGGTGGGCGTCGAGGCGCTCCTCAGTCCCACCCACCTGTTGCTGGCGCTGGGCGGCGGTCTGATGGTGGCGGGGCCGCTACGGGCGGCCTGGGCGCGGGATCAGGGGGCGATGGGCTGGGCGGCGGTGGCGGCGAGCGCCTACCTGCTGGCCCTGCTCTCCTTCTTCACCGCCTTCGTCAACCCGCTCTCGGAGGCCACCGGGTTCTTCCAGGGCGCTCGGCCTGCCGACCCCGGCTTGGCCTCCTTCACCGAGGGGATGGGGGTGACCAGCCTGCTGCTGTACGCGGCGCTGCTGACGGGGGTGGTGCTGTTCGCGGCCCGCCGCTGGCGGCTGCGCGGGGGACAGCTAACGCTGCTGGTGGGCCTCTCCAGCCTGCTCACCTTGGCGGTGCACGACCTGTTCTGGCTGTGGCCGGTGACGCTGCTGGCCGGGCTGCTGGCGGACGGGCTGTACGCGGGGCTTAAGCCGCTGCCGGGCGGGTTTCGCTGGCCGCTCTTCGCGGCCCTGCTTCCCTCGGGCTTCACCGCGCTGTACCTGGCGGCCCTGGCCCTGAACGGCGGCATCTGGTGGAGCGTCCACCTGTGGGCCGGGGCGGTGGTGATGGCGGGCCTGGTGGGCTGGCTGATGGGCTTTGCCTACAGCGAATCCGATTCCCTAGAGCCGCTCGAGCAGCCACTGCGGGGTTAGCCGCAGGAAAAAGCCGTTCATCACCGTGAACTGCCCGGTGGCCATCAGAAACCCGATCACCAACATGGCGGCCCCGGCGAAGCGCTCCAGAAGGGCGGCGTAGCGTTTGACCTGGCGTAAGAACAAGGTGGCCCTATCGGCCAGCAGGGCCACCAGCAGGAAGGGAACTGCCAGACCCGTGATGTAGGCCAATAGGAAGGGGGAGCCTGCGCCGCTGGCGGTGAGGGTCAGGATGCCCCCCAGGATGGGGCCGATGCAGGGAGTCCAGCTCACCCCGATGGCCAGACCCAGCAAGAAAGCTCCCCAGGGTCTGGAGGCATCGCCCTGGTAGCGCAGGTTGAGTCGGTGGGTCAGGCGGACGAAGAAGGCCGGGCGCAGGCCCAACAGGTATAGCCCGAACAGCACCATCGCCACCCCACCGACCTGGCCCAGAATGCGGCGGTTTTCCAGCAACAGGCTGCCCAGGATCGTAAAGGGCAGGCCGAGCAGCAAAAACACCAGCGAGAAGCCCAGCACAAAGAAGACCGCGTTAAACATCGGGCGGCCCCGCTCCCCACCCAGGTAGAGCAGATAAGTGGGCACCAACGGCAGCACGCAGGGCGATAGGAAGGAGAGCAGACCCGCGAAGAGGGCGGCTTCCAGCGAGAGGGTCATGGAGCTAGTCTAGACCGCCGACCCCCGATACTTCCAGCGACATCACCCACCGCACAGCCCCCAAAACCTCTGCAATACGGATGGCTTTCCATCCCAAATGAGGGCACCTGAACAACCCCACAGTCTAAAGCGGGGCCGAAAGAACAGCGTTAATTGCGCCGCCCGGCGCAGACCCTCGCCATAGAAGGACATTCGTCCCGAACAGGCTTTACACAAGCTTTACAATACCCCTGTAGGGTATATTCGGAGGTGGACAATGGGTTGGAATCCATACGGATTTGGTTACGGCATGATGGGCGGCTGGGGCTGGCTGGGGATGCTGCTCGAGCTGGCCGTGCTGGCGCTGCTGGTTTACCTGCTGATCAGGCTCTTTTGGCGTAACTCCCCCGGCGGGGGGCCGGATCGCGCCTCGGACATCCTGCGCGAACGCTTTGCCAGGGGCGAGATTGACCAGGAGACCTTCGAGCGCATGAGGCGCGAGTTGAAGGGGTGAGTGGAGGCGGCTATGAAACGCGGGATGCTGTGGTTGGGAGTCGCAGGTTTGCTGGTGCTGGGAGTGGCCTTTACCCAGGGCAACCGGGGTTATGGGGGCATGATGGGGGCCGACGGGCAAGGCCTGGGCATGATGGGTCAGGGCATGATGGGCGGCGGAATGGGCATGATGGCGGTGTATCCGGCTCAGGCCCAGCCCACCGCAAGAGCGGAGGCCAAGACACGCCTCGAGACCTACGCCAAGCGCTTTGGCCCGGATGCCCGGCTCAAGGACTTCATGGCCTTTAGCCAGAACTACTACGCCCAGGTCGTGGATGCCAAGGGCAGAGGGCTGGGGGAAATCTTGGCGGATCGCTACACGGGCAACGTCTACCTCGAGCCCGGCCCCAACATGATGTGGGGTACGCGGTCGGGGCCGGGGTACGGCGGGACGGGGCGCGGGATGATGGGCGGCCCCGGCCTGGTGGGTAGCCCCAGCGCCTCCGCCGAGCAGTACGACCTTGCCAACGCCCGCCGCCTGGCCGAGCAATTCCTACAGGGCTATCTGCCCGGTGCCAAGGTGCTCGAGGCCCAGAGCTTTCAGGGCTATTTCACCTTCGACTACGGCCGCAGGGGACTCGAGGGGATGCTCTCGGTGAGCGCCTACGGCGGCCAGATCTGGGTACACACCTGGCACGGGGTCTTCCTGGGCGAGTAAGGTCAAAGCCAGGCATCACAGGCCGGGGTGAACCCCCGGCCTTGTTTCGTCACCTCGCACTGCCGGGTCGGGGGGGCTTTACAAGAACTTAATAGCAGTTCGGGACACTAATCGGGATATGAACACCATCAGCCGCAGACAGTTCGTCCAGGGAAGTGCCGCCGGTTTGGCCGGGCTCTACGTCGCCTCGCAGTTGCCCGGCCTCGCCCAGGCCAGCCCCTTCCCCAACCCCAAACCGCTCCCCCTGCGCCGCCCGGAGGCCGGGCTGGTGGAGGCCGAGGTCGCGGCCAGGGTGAGCAACATGACCGTGAACGGCAGGGCGGTGCGGCTGCTGACCTACGGCGGCCTCCCCGGCCCCACCCTGCGCGTCCGCGAGGGCGACACCGTGCGGCTCAACTTCACCAACAACCTGCCCGAGGTCACCAACCTGCACCTGCACGGGCTGCACGTCTCGCCCGGCGTGGACGACCCCCTGGCCGAAGTCCAGCCGGGCGAGAGTCGGCTGTACGAGTTCACCCTGCCCAAAGGCTCGGCGGGCACCTTCTGGTATCACCCGCACATCCACGGCAAGGTGGCCGAGCAGTTGTTCGCGGGCCTGGCCGGGTTCTTAATCGTGGAGGGGCCGCCGGACTCGATGCCCGAGCTGGCCGAGGCCGAGGAGCAACTGCTGGTGCTCAAGGACTGGGCCTTCGCGGGCGGCGGGGTGGCCCCCTTCACCATGATGGACTGGATGAACGGCAAGGAGGGCAACTTGGTCACGGTCAACGCCGCCCAGCGCCCCACCCTCCGCGCCCAAAAAGCCACCCAGCGGCTGCGGGTGGTCAACGCCAGCAACGCCCGCTACTACCGGCTGGCCCTCGAGGGCCACCCGCTGTACCTGATCGGAACCGACGGGGGGTTCGTCGAGAAGCCCGTCGAGCTGACGGAGCTGCTGCTGGCCCCCGGCGAGCGGGCCGACCTGCTGGTGCGGCTGACCCGCGCGGGCAGCTACCGCCTGCAAGCCCTGCCCTACGACCGGGGCGCGATGATGATGCACGGCGGCATGGGGGGCACGGGCGGCATGGGCGGGGCGACCGACAACCAAGGCATGGGCGGCATGGATCACGGGGGCATGAACATGGGGGGGCAGGGCAACCCCAGCGGAGCCGCGACGGGCGATCAGAACGCGGCCGGAATGCAGGGGATGATGGGGATAGGGGCCAGCCGCCTCGAGACCCTCCTGACCGTCGTGGCCCCCGCCAACCCCAGGCCGTTGCCGCTACCCACCGGGTTCGGCGCGATAGAGCGGCTGAACCCGGCCCAGGCCGCCGCCACCCGGCGCATCGAGTTCGGCGAGCGGATGATGCAGGCCGAGTTCTTCTTCAACGGCCGGATGTTCGACGCGGGCCGGGTGGACATCACCGCCAAGCTGGGCACCCTCGAGGTCTGGGAACTGGTCAACAAGACCGACATGGATCACCCCTTCCACCTGCACACCTACCCCTTCCAGGTCTTGAGCCGCAACGGCAAGGCCCCCGCCTACCGGGCCTGGAAGGACGTGGTGAACCTCAAGAAGGACGAGGTGGTGCGGATCGCGGTGCCCGTCCGCGACTTCGCGGGGGTCACCGTCTACCACTGCCACATCGTCGAGCACGAGGATCGGGGCATGATGGGCGTGCTCAAGGTTGAGGGGTCTCAGTCCTGAACGGGCGATACGCAATCCTAAACGAGGATTTGTAACACAGCTCTTGTCCACCCCCCCTGGGGTGGGTTATACTATCGGAGCAAAGCTGGGGCACCAGCCACCGGAGGTATGAGATGCAGACTACAGCAGGCACGGCGATTCTCGAGGTCGCCCTCAAGGACTGCTACAACGGCACCGAGCAGAGCGGGCTCGAGGATTTTCTGAGGGGCCTGCCCGGCGTGGGCGCGGTTCACCTGGATCGCAGCCGGGCGGTGGCGCACCTCAGCTACGACCCGGCGCAGACCGGCCCGGACACCCTGCACCAGGCCATAGAGCGGGCAGGGTACGACTGCGCCGAGCGCAGGCACGACCCGTCCTGCTGCCAGCCGGGCCACCCCAAGGTCGCCAGCAACGACGTGCCGCAAGCCCACGGCCAACACGACCACCACGCCCACGCGGGCCACGCGGCCCAGGCAAGCCACGAGACAGTGAGCGCCCCCGCAGCCGTGGATCATGCCGCGACGGGCCACGGCCAGGTCATGGCCGCGCAGGATCATGCCGCGATGGGCCACGCCTCGGCCAAGACCCCGGCCCCCGCCGAACACCGGGGCGAGGGCCACGACGGGCACGCGGCGACGGGCCACGGCGACGAGCACGCGGGCCACGGCACCCCCGACGACATGCTGCGGCGCTTCGTCATCTCGGCGGTGCTGACCCTGCCGGTGCTGATCTTCTCCCCCATCGGGGCCATCTTCGGCTTCCCGGAGATGCCGCCCTTCGGCATCTCGATGGGGCTGTGGGGCTTCGCGCTGGGCACCCCGGTGGTGCTGTGGGGCGGCTGGCCGTTCATCAGCGCGGCCTGGCGGGCGCTGCGGCGGGGCGAGGTCAACATGATGACCCTGATCGCCCTGGGCATCCTGGTGGCGTACACCTACTCGCTGGCCGCGACCTTTCTCTTCGAGGGGGAGGTCTTCTACGAGGCCGCCGCCATGCTCACCACCCTGAGCCTGCTGGGGCACTGGCTCGAGATGCGCGCCCGCTTCGCCACCGGGCGGGCGGTGGAGGCGCTGCTGCGGCTGGCCCCCGCCACCGCCAGGGTCAAGCGCGGCGGGCAAGAGGTGGAGATCCCGCTGGAGCAGGTCGTGGTGGGGGACGAGCTCATCGTCAAGCCCGGAGACCGCCTGCCGGTGGACGGCACCGTGACCTCGGGCCAGAGCTACGTGGACGAGAGCATGATCAGCGGCGAGCCGATCCCGGTGGCCAAGGAGCCGGGGGCCAGGGTGATCGGCGGAACCGTCAACCAGAACGGAAGCTTCACCTTCCAGGCCACCGCCGTCGGGGCCGACACCGCCCTGTCGCGCATCGTGCAGATGGTCAAGAACGCCCAAGCCTCCAAGGCCCCGGCCCAGCGCCTGGCCGACCAGGCCGGGAAGGTGCTGGTGTACGTGGCGCTGTCGGCAGGCCTGCTGACCTTCCTCTACTGGACGCTGGCCACCAACCAGCCGCTGGTGTTCGCAATCACGGTCGCGGTCTCGACCATCGTGATCGCCTGCCCCGACGCGCTGGCCCTGGCCACCCCGACCGCCATCACCGTGGGGGTGGGGAAGGCCGCCCGAGAGGGGGTGCTGTTCAAGAATGCCACCGCCCTGGAGCTTACGGCGGGCGTTGACACGGTGGTCTTCGACAAGACCGGAACCCTCACCGAGGGCAAGCCCCGCCTGACCGACCTGAGACCCCACGGCGGGTTCAACGAGGCCGATCTGCTGCGGCTGGCCGCCTCGGCAGACCAGCCCTCGCAGCACCCGCTGGCCGAGGCCATCGTCAGAGCAGCGAGGGAGCGGGGGCTGGCCCTGGGCGAGGCGCAGAACTTCGTCTCCGTGCCCGGTCAGGGGATTCGTGCGACCGCCGAGGGGCGGGAGGTTCTGATCGGCAACCGCCGACTGATGGACGCCACCGAGGTGGAAGTCGGGGAGCTGGAGTACGCGGTGACCCAGCTCGCCGCCGACGGCAAGACCGCGATGTTCATCGCCGTGGACGGCCGGGCCGCCGGGGTGGTCGCGGTGGCCGACGCGGTGCGCCAGTCGGCGCTCCAGGCGGTCGCCGACCTGAAGGCGCTGGGCATCGAGCCGATCATGCTCACCGGGGACAACGCCCGCACCGCTCGAGCGGTCGGAGCCCAACTGGGCATCGCCAGGGTCATCGCCGACGTGCTGCCGGAGGACAAGGCCAGCAAGGTCGCCGAGCTGCAAGCCTCGGGCAAGAAGGTGGCGATGGTGGGCGACGGGGTCAACGACGCGCCCGCCCTGGCCAAGGCCGAGGTCGGCATCGCCATCGGGGCGGGCACCGACGTGGCGGTGGAGACCGCCGGGGTGGTGCTGGTCAAGAACAACCCGGCGGACGTGCCCCGCAGCATCCGCCTGGCCAAGGCGGTACGCGGGAAAATCAAGCAGAACCTCTTCTGGGCGGCGATCTACAACATCGTGGCCCTGCCCATCGCCGCCGGGGGGCTTTACTACAGCCTGGGCATCCTGCTCAAGCCGGAGTTCGCCGCCCTGGCGATGAGCGCCTCGACCATCACGGTCACCTTCAATGCCCTGCTGCTCAACCGGGTGCGCTTTACAAAAACTTAACAGGACTTGGATAAAACTTGTACATGGAGGGAAGGAACGTGCGGATACTCTTGAGCATAATCACCGTCCTGGGCTTGGCCTGGGCACAGATGGATCACCGCAACATGCAGATGGGCGGGATGGGGATGAGCGCCATGACCGAGCTGGACAAGCTCTCCGGGCGCAACTACGACATCGCCTACATGTCCATGATGATCGAGCACCACCGGGGCGCGGTGGAGATGGCCCAGGCCGCCCTCAAGGCCTCCAAGGACGGGCGCATCCTCAAGGCCGCCCGCGACATCGTGGCCGTGCAGAACCGCGAGATCGCCCAGCTCACCGGCTGGCTCAGGGCCTGGTACGGGGTGGCCCCCAGTCAGCGCTACATGGCCATGATGCGCTCGGACATGAAGCCCATGATGGACACCGCCATGCAGGGCATGACCCCGATGGCGGGGATGGCCATGCCCATCGACCGTAGCTTCCTCGAGGGGATGATCCCCCACCACCAGGAGGCCGTCGCCATGTCC
>NZ_CALMCQ010000008.1 GCF_937863175.1 uncultured Meiothermus sp.
GAAGAAGGCGCTGGGGTTGTATTGCGGATGGGTGTATGGCGTTCCACCGGTCTGCCCTGTAAAGGGGAAACCGTTGCCGGGTCTGCCTGCATCTACGTCGGCATCAAACCAGATTTCTACTTTTGCAGCGGGTGCTTCCGTGCAGTGCCCTGCGGTCAGGAAGATGGTGGGGGACATGAGGGTGCCACTGCACCGCCACAGAGGGTTGCCGTTAGCGTCTTGAGCCACCATCAAACCTACATAGGGGTGGCGGTTGCCGTCGAGCTCGCCATGGGTGATTTGAGAGGAGACCCCATTGCTCGCGGTGTTCTGAATGGAGTTTCCACACGCCGCAAGGGCCAGGGCCAAACCTGCAAATAATGTCAGCCTGCTAGATTGCTTCATAAGACCTCCCGACTGGATGTCCCAACATCTGGATGGGCATTTCATACAATAAGCCCGACCTGGGCGTATTAACGAGAAATAACACCATTACCTTTCGTTACTAATTTGCTTTGGGGTGGATGGGTGGGCCACTGCTCGTTGGCTAAGATGGGCTCATGCGCATTACTTCGACCTCGAACCCCCATATCAAGGCTGCCACCGCGCTCATGGAGCGCAAGGAGCGGGTGCGAACGGGGCTTTTTTTGATGGAAGGTTCGCGTGAAGTTGAGCGGGCGCTGGCAGCAGGTATCGAGATAATAGAGGCTTACAGGGGTGAGCGCCTCGATGCAGACGAAGCACGAGTGGTAGCGAAGTTGGGCAGGCTCGAGCGCGTGGAGATAGTAGAGGTTTCCGAGCCGGTACTCAAAAAGCTCAGCAGTCGGGAGAATCCAGCGGGGGTGGTGGTGGTTGCCAGAATGCCCAAACCTTCCCTGTGGGATTTTGTACCCCCCAAAAACGCTTTGGTGCTGGTCTCGGTGGGGCTAGAAAAACCCGGCAACCTGGGGGCCTTGCTGCGCTCGGCGGACGCAGCCGGCGCCGATGCGGTGCTGGTGGCAGGCGGGGTGGATCTGTACAGCCCCCAGGTGATTCGCAACTCCACGGGGGTGGTCTTTTTGCTTCCCACGTTTGCTGCGCCGGAACAGGCGGTGCTGGACTGGCTCAGGCAGTACCAGATTCCGCTGGTCGCCACCACGCCGCACACCGATAAGACCTACTGGGATGTGGACTTATGTGGGCCAGTAGCGATTGTGCTGGGGACGGAACACCAGGGGTTGAGCGGCGCGTGGCTGGACAGGGCAGACCTGAAGGTCAAGATTCCGATGCAAGGCCAGGCCGACAGTCTTAATGTATCAGTCACATCGGCATTGATGCTTTACGAGGTAAAAAGACAACGCCGATCAGGTTCTATTGGATAGGGTCTACCCCAATCCGAATCGGCTCCCCCAGGAATCTGGGCTGGGTGCCCAGCAAGAACAGATCCAGCACCATCTGTACCCGGGCCAGGCGTTCGCGGAACTGGGTGTTGGAGTTAAACCATTCGGGTACCTCGGGCGCATTGAACCCAATGGCCTCCAGACCGCGCTCTCTGGCAATAAAAACCGCACGTTGGTTGTGGAATTCCTGGGAGATGATGGTGAAGCGCTGCTCCCCGAAAACTTCCCTGGCACGTACCACCGAGTCCAGGGTGCGGAACCCGGCATAGTCGTGGTAGATGCGCTCTTTGGGAACCCCGTGGGCAGTCAGGGCGTCGCGCATGGCCGAGGGTTCGTCGTAGTAGCGGCTCGAGTTGTCGCCACTGACCAGAAGGTAATCCACCTTTCCGGCCTGGTAGAGCTGGGCGGCGGCCTGGATGCGGCCCACGAAGTAGGGGTTGGGTCTGCCTCGAGCGGTGGTGGGGCCAGTGCCCAAGACCAGCCCCACGCGGTTGTAGGGAACCTGATCCAGGTCGGCATAGAGCCACGGCTGGCTCACGCGCTCGACCCAGGCGTTAATTCCGAACAAGAAAAGGGGAGTGGATAGCGCCAGTAATCCGCCAATCCAGAGTAGATATCTAAGTAATCCAGTCCAGTGCACACTTTCAGTATAGAATTACAATCTGAACTTGATATTAGTGGGCTCAACAGTTCTGGGTCTTGTGGCCTAGCCCTCTTGACATTCTCATGGACAAGCCAAAATAATATGATTTCGGGTTGACACTCGAATCAATCAAGTGTCAGTACACCATCTGGAAGCAAAACAGGAGGACACATGCCAACCAAGACAGCCATCAAGCCTTTGGGCGACCGTGTTGTGGTACAACGCGTAGAAGAAGAGCAAGTGACCCGTGGTGGGATTGTGCTGCCCGATAGCGCCAAGGAAAAACCCCAGAAAGGCAAAGTGATTGCCGTGGGGGCTGGCCGTTACGAAGACGGCAAGCGCATCCCGATGGACGTGAAGGAAGGTGACATCGTGGTGTTTGCCAAATACGGCGGCACCGAGATTGAGATCGATGGCGAGGAGTACATCATCCTCTCCGAGCGTGACCTGTTGGCAGTGATGTAAATGGAAGCCGATAGCTGATGGTCTATAGCCCATAGCCAAAAACCAAATGCTATCAGCTATGAGCTATACGCTATTAGCGCGATTGAAAGGAGCACAACAATGGCAAAAATGCTGGTTTTTGATGAAGCCTCCCGCCGTGGTCTCGAGCGCGGCATGAACGCAGTAGCCAACGCGGTAAAAGTAACCCTTGGCCCCCGTGGGCGCAATGTGGTGCTGGAGAAGAAATTTGGCAGCCCCACCATCACCAAGGACGGGGTCAGCGTGGCCAAGGAAGTGGAGCTTGAAGACCATCTGGAGAACATCGGCGCCAAGCTGATGATCGAGATCGCCTCCAAGACCAATGACATCACCGGCGACGGCACCACCACCGCGACGGTGCTGGGCCAGGCCATCGTTCGCGAAGGGCTGCGCAATGTAGCGGCAGGGGCCAACCCCCTCGACCTTAAGCATGGCATCGAGCAAGCAGTGGGAGTTGCGGTGCAAACTGTACAGGAGATGGCGGTGCCGGTCAATGACCGCAAGGCCATCTTTGAAGTTGCCAGCGTGTCGGCTAACAACGATGCCGAGATTGGCAACCTGATCGCCGACGCCATGGAGAAGGTGGGCCGCGAGGGCGTCATCACCGTT
Source organism: uncultured Meiothermus sp. (assembly GCF_937863175.1). Lineage (GTDB taxonomy): Bacteria > Deinococcota > Deinococci > Deinococcales > Thermaceae > Meiothermus. The sequence goes on from NZ_CALMCQ010000008.1 coordinate 3,094, forward strand.
GAGGAGTCCAAGAGCCTCGACACCGAGCTGAACTTCGTCGAGGGCTACCAGTTTGACAAGGGTTACATCTCGCCCTACTTCGTCAACAACCCCGAAGCAATGGAAGCCCAGCTGGACGACCCCTACATCCTGATCACCGAGAAGAAGATCACCAACGTGCGCGAGCTGCTGCCCGTACTCGAGCAGGTGGCCCAGACCGGCAAGCCCATGCTGATCATTGCCGAAGACATCGAGGGCGAAGCCCTGGCCACCCTGGTGGTCAACCGTTTGCGGGGCACCCTGAACATCGCTGCCGTGAAGGCCCCTGGCTTTGGCGACCGCCGCAAGGAGATGCTCAAAGACCTGGCCGCCATCACCGGCGGCACCGTGATCAGCGAAGAGTTGGGCTTCAAGCTGGAAAACGCTACCCTCTCGATGCTGGGCCGCGCCGAGCGCGTACGCATCAACAAAGACGAGACCACCGTGGTGGCCGGCAAGGGCAAGAAGGAAGACATCGAAGCCCGCATCAACGGCATCAAGAAGGAACTCGAGTCCTCCGATAGCGAGTACGCCAAGGAGAAACTGCAAGAGCGTCTGGCCAAACTGGCCGGTGGGGTGGCGGTAATCCGCGTAGGGGCCGCTACCGAGACCGAGCTCAAGGAGAAGAAGCACCGCTACGAGGATGCACTCTCCACTGCCCGCGCGGCTGTGGAAGAAGGCATCGTGCCTGGCGGTGGCGTGGCCCTGCTGCGCGCAGCTCCCGCCATCAAGAACCTGATCAAGGAGCTCGAGGGCGATGAGGCCACCGGGGCCAAGATTGTGCTGCGGGCCGTCGAAGAGCCCGCCCGCCAGATTGCAAACAACGCTGGCTATGAAGGCAGCGTGGTGGTGAATGGCATCCTGGGCAAGAAAGATAAGAACTACGGCTTCAACGCCGCAACCGGCGAGTACGGCGACATGATGGACTGGGGCATCGTAGACCCAGCCAAGGTGACCCGTACCGCCCTGCAAAATGCTGCCTCTATCGGCTCGCTGATTCTTATGACCGAGGCCGTAGTGGCCGAGAAGCCCGAAGAGAAGAAGGCTCCTGCCATGCCAGCCGGTGGTGGCATGGGCGGCGACATGGACTTCTAAGCCAGGCTCAGAACAGCACACCCAACCTTTCGGGGTTGGGTGTCTGCTTTGGCGCTGAACCTGCTGCACTGGCCTCGAGTTTGTCCGGGGCCTTATCACCCCTACTACCGTGGGGTCTGTCCTCAGTACGGAGGCCAGAACCTTTATCCTTTGCTACGCTGAGCAGTGCTGCGACGAACCCAAAGACCTCTGTCCCGAAAAAAAATCATGAGTGGGAGAAGACTCGCCAGGGCTTGTTAGTACTTGCACAAATATGATATTTTCGCCCGCAGGAGACCGTTCTTATGAAGAAATTTCTCATTACCGTCATCGCTGTTCTGGGCCTGGCTGCGCCAGCCTTTGCGCAATTTAGTGTGGTCGCACGCCTGGATGCTAGCTACAGCACCACCCTGGCCCCCAACCTGACTGCCGGGGTCTTGGGTCGTCTGAATGTGCCCATCACCCCTGCTTTTGGGGTAGGGATTTTGGTTCGGCCTTTTGTGCAGTACGGAGCCGATCTGGTGGACGATGGTCCCCTGAACGTGAGCGCCTATGCTCGAGTGCGCCTTCCGATCCGCCTTGATGCGGCCCCTACCAGCGGTTTTGGCCTTAGTATTTCCCCCCAAACTGGCGTGGATCTGGCCTATTACCTGGGCGGCGGAGCCAGTCTCAGCAGCGGCCTGCGCCTTTTTACCGACCTGCCCATCGCCCCTTCAGGCGGTAGCTTTATCTGGCGGTTGGATGGCTATGTCGAGGTTGGCTATGCCCTGGAAATGCTCAGCCTGTATGCAGGTATCTCGCTCGACCAGATTGTGCCCAGCCCCTTTGATCAGACCCTCTACTTGGGGGCTAATTACGAAATCCTCTCCAGCCTGAGCTTCAACCCAGAATTCGGGTTCAGCAACTTCGACTTCAATACCGCCTACCTGCTGTTGCGCTTTGCTATCAGACTCTAAGCTGGGTATCTCCGCGTCAGGAATTTGCAGTGCCCTGGGAGGCGCACAACGGAGCTGCACCGAAACAAACCCCAGTAATGCATCTCATCCCAGGCCATCACTGAAATTTCTATCGTGGGCGCACTTAGAGGCAGTACAAAAACCTGTCGAGCAGGCTGGCTGGTTTTTGCTTGGTCCCGACTTTAGCTCAGTTGTTCTTCCCAATGGGCAAGGGCCTCGAGGGCGGGTTGCAAGGCCTGCCCCTGGGAGGTCAGGGCATAGTCTACCCGTGGGGGCACCTCGTGGTATTCGGTTCGGCTAATCAGACCAAACTCTTCCAGCTCTTTTAGTCGTAGCGATAGGGTTCGCGGGGGCAGGGTGGTAACCTGCTGCAGCGCACCAAATCGCAATGAGCCGCTGTGGAGTGAACGCAGAATGGTGTATACCCCACGTTGGCCCAACAACTCGAGTACTGCCTCGAGGGGCTTTTCCACAGATGGAATCATGCTTAAAGCATAACTACGCCTAGTCCAACGCAGGTATACCAGCATTACAATGCGACCATATGCTCGCTTTGGAAATAATTCCAACAAACAGAACCGAAAATTATAGGAACCACCATAAGGTTTCGGCTACCGCAAAATAGGTATGGTTCTGCATAAGAGCCACCCCAGAGTATTAAGACGAAAAATTAGTCCAGGATACTAACCCTGACCGCCAGCAACCCAGGTTTCCTACTTTGCAATGGGCTCCGGCAGGTACTCCCGCCCCCAACGATCTATGGCCTCAATCACGGCCTGTAAGGCTTGCCCGGCCTCGGTCAGGGCATAGCTGGTGCGCGGTGGCATGGTGGAGTGGATGGTTTTGGAGATGACATCCAGATGCTCCAACTTTTCCACCCGCTGGGCAAGCGTGGCCGGATTACAACCGCCCACCGCCCTGGATAATTCGTTAAAGCCTTTGGGGCCATCCAGTAAGCTGCGAATGATATGCAGGGTCCACTTTTCCTGCAACACATTAATAGCTTCGTAGACAGGGCAAAAGCTGTGGTCTACTTCGGAGTCTTCCGGGGCAGCAAAACCGACCATGGTACCAGTAGTATATCACATTTACAACCTGCTTTCAAAACTGTAGCACTTGACGAAACATATCACTATAAAATACTATGTGTTTGTTGATCCGAAGTAATAAACCGGATCAGACCAAGGAGAACAAAATGAACTGGAATCTGGATAGCAGCCACACCACTGTCGCTTTCGCTGTCAAGCACATGGGTATCTTCACCGTTCGCGGCCAATTCAAAAAGGTTACAGGGACCATTGTGGCCAGTGAGCAAGGCGTGCCCAGCAAAATAGAGGTTGCCATTGATGCGGCCAGCATCGAGACCGGCGAACCCCAGCGCGATGGCCACCTGCGTTCCCCCGACTTTCTAGATGCCGAGCAATACCCCGGGCTGCGTTTTCTGAGCAACCAGATTGAAGCACTGGGGGGTAGCCAGTACAGAGTCCACGGCGATCTGACTATCCGCAACATCACCAGGCCGGTGGTGCTCGAGACCCAGCTCAGCGCCCCGGTCAAAGACCCCTGGGGCCTGACCCGCACCGGTGCTACCGCAACGGGCATTCTCAACCGTAAAGACTGGGACTTAACCTGGAACCAGGTGCTGGAACTCGGCGCACTGCTGGTCGGGGAAGAGGTCAAATTCACCATCGAGGTGCAGGCAGTCGCGGCTCCGTCAACGGTCGTGGTGTAAAGTCGCTGGTTTTACAGGGCTGTGGTGCATACACACCCGAGCCGGATAAAACCGGAGTATTGTGGGTAAGTGATTCTATGGTGCGAATCCCGGCGTATTCTGTCCTTGGTTGAGGAAATAGCATGCGAAAGGTTAGTGGAATTCATCACATCACCGCGATGGCGGGCCATCCACAGCGCAACCTGGAGTTCTATACCGGTGTGCTGGGGTTGCGCCTGGTCAAGGTAACGGTCAATTTCGACGACCCCGAGACCTACCACTTCTACTATGGCGATGGACTGGGCCGGCCCGGCACCCTCCTGACCTTCTTTCCCTGGCAGCGGGCTTTGGCCGGACGTGCTGGGGTTCACCAGGTGGCCATCATCAGCCTGGCGATTCCGCTGGATAGCCTGGGCTACTGGATGCACCGCCTGATGGAAAAGGGGATCGGATATGAGGGCCCCCTGCGTCGCGTCATCCCTGGCCCGAAGGGTTTAGAAGACGTTAAGGTATTGGCCTGCAAAGACCCCGATGGTATCGCGGTGGAACTGGTGGCGGCCCCCAGTCTGCCCGCCATGCGGTATTGGGCGGGAGCACCGGTACCGGAGGAGTACGCCATCCGGGGAATTTTCGCGGTTCAGATGTGGGTGTTGCGAACGGAACCTTCGGTGCGGCTGCTCGAGGCGTTGGGCTATCAGCTACTGGGTCAGGCGGATTCCATTACCTACCTGGGCCCACCCCAGGACAGGAGCCCCTTGGGCCGCCTCGAGGTGCGTGAAACCGGCGAGTTCATGGCTGCCAAAGGGGGCGTGGGTACGGTACACCATGTCGCGTTTGCTGTACCCGATGCTGAAACCCAGCAAGCCCTGCGGGAGCAGCTCCAGCGCAGGGGCGTTCGGGTTACGGCGGTGCAGGATCGCCAGTATTTCCGCTCGATCTACTTCCGTGAACCAGGGGGCATTCTGTTTGAAATTGCCACCGAGATCCCTGGTTTTACCCGCGACGAGTCCTTTGAAAACCTGGGTACCGGCCTGCGCCTCCCCGAGTGGCTCGAGCCCATTCGAACCCAGATCATGCACAAGCTCCCGCCCATCCCCTATGCATCGCCCCTGCCGGTGCAAGAGCCAGAGGGGGTTTTGGTTTCAGCAGCATCGAGTAAAGTCCAGGACGATGGGCAGGACACCCCCCACCCAACCTTGTCGAAAACCAGGGCTGAAAGCCCTGGTGAGCAGGAGTAGTTTTGTATCCTGGAGCGGTTGATCTTTCAGATTACAGTTTGGTAGAAGGTTTTTCTACACGATCGTGACCATGCGAAAGGAGTGGGCATGAAACCCGTCAATGGACTGCATCACGTTACCGCCATTGCAGGCAAAGCCCAGCGCAACCTGGATTTTTATGCGGGGGTGTTGGGGCTGCGCCTGGTTAAGAAAAGCGTCAACCAGGACGATCCTGGCACCTACCACCTTTTCTATGCCGATGCCGAGGGACGCCCTGGCACCGACCTGACCTTTTTTCCATGGGAAAACATGGCCCCTGCCCGCAAAGGCACCGGGCTGGCTGTGGAGGTGCAACTGGCGGTGCCGCAGGGAAGCCTGGCTTTTTGGGAAGCCCGGTTGCAGGGTTACGGGGTACGACTGGGAGACAGCGAGGAACGCTTTGGCGAAAAAGCCCTTCCCTTGCGAGACCCCGATGGCCTCGAGGTCGCCCTGGTCGAGACCTCCCCGCGCCCCTTTAGCCCCTGGGAGCGCACCCACGTACCGGAAAACCGCCAGATCATGGGTTTGCATGGTGCGAGGCTGTGGCAACAGGTTCTGGCCCCCAGCGCCGATTTTCTGACCAGGGTGATGGGTTTTGAGTCTGCCGGACAGGAAAACGGCTGGAGCCGCTATGCGGTGGCGGGGGGCGGCTCGGGCCAGTTTGTAGACATCAAAGAACTGCCCAGTCAGCCTAAAGGCCAGTGGGGTACTGGTAGCATTCACCACCTGGCCTGGAGCGTGGATGATACCCCTCACGAGATGGCGGTTCGCAAACAGATCCTGGCAGCGGGAATTCCAGCAACCAAACAGATAGACCGCTTCTGGTTCAAATCGGTTTACTTCAACGAGCCGGGCGGTGTGGTTTTCGAACTGGCCACCGATGGCCCCGGTTTTGCAGTGGACGAAGACCCCGCCAGACTGGGGGAGTCGCTGGTGCTGCCCCCGTGGTTGGAACCCCACCGACCGCAAATTGAGGCCGTGCTACCCAGGCTCGAGGCCCCCAGCCCTGGCCTGCCTGAACACTAATTTATTCCGTCGGAAAGGTATGGTGCAGTTCTTGTCAAGCCAGGTTGGAGAGGCCACCCTCGGGCGCTGCCGAACTCCCAAGCACGTCTTAGAGTACGACCTGGTAACAGATACGAGGCTGCCAAATGCGACCAGGATGGAAATTTCCGTTATGGTCTTTACGAGATTTGCTTTTGGGGTTTGCCTCGGAGCGCCCCGTTGCCAGGACTCTACTCGGGTAGCAAATGCCTCACGTGACGATACTTAATTGCCCCACAAGGATGGTTCCTATGACTCCCTTATCCTTTATTCACAGATTTGAAGCGGGTACTTTGCCCAGCACGCTACTGCTACTCCATGGCACCGGCGGCAATGAACACGATCTGATACCGATGGCCGAGCAGCTAGCTCCAGGTGCCCATATACTTTCGCCCAGAGGGAAGGT
>NZ_CALMCQ010000009.1 GCF_937863175.1 uncultured Meiothermus sp.
TTCCGATCTCAAGACCGAGATTCCGGGCCTGGAGGGTGACCTCGAGTTCAGCGTCCCGCCGGGCACCCGCGATGGCGAAGTGTTCGAGCTCGAGGGCAAAGGCCTGCCCTACCCCGGTAGCCGTAGCCGGGGCAAGCTGCAGGTGGTCACCCAGATCGCAGTGCCGCACAACCTCTCCAAGAAGGCTCGAGACCTCCTGCGCCAGTACGCACAGGAAGTTGGCGAAGAGGTCGCCCCGGAGGGCTTCTGGGACAAGGTGAAGCGGGTTTTTAGGGGATAGTCCTGGTCACAGCCTGTTGAGTTTTTCCTTGTCGCTATCCCAGCGCAGAGGATTTTCTTCTATGTACCAGCGGCGGACGTTCAGCTCGTTCTCGTTGCGCAGGATGCGCTCGTGGTAGTTGCGCTGCCAGAAATACCGGTCGAACGGCACCCAGCCCAGGGTTCTGACCCCGGCAATGTAGCGCCGGGTGGTTAAGGATTTGAAGCGACCCACAACATCAGCCAACCGCAACCCCGTTGTTGGGGCAGGCCCCAGTGCCTGCCCACTATTCCCCGGCGGCAACGGTGGGTCGTCGTCGTCGGGGTCGAATTGGTTAGCCTGGGGGGGGTCAGGGCGGCCACGGGGGGCCGCCCCAGCGGAGGTCGTCAACAAGATAATTCCGTGAACGTGGTTTGGCATCACCACGAAGGCATCCACATCCACGCCGGGATAATGGTTGGGAGCGGCCTCCCACACGCGCAAAACCATTTCCCCAGCGGGACTCAGGCGCACCTTGCCGCCCACCACCTCGCCCAGAAGACATCGCCTTTGATGGACGTTGATCGTCACAAAATACGCCCCGGCCTGCGAATAGTCATAGCCCTTCAGTCGGATAGAACGGCGGTGGTGGCGCTCGGGGTCATAAGGCATTGGCCGGATAATACAAAGCCCTCCCCGGCTTTGGGGAGGGTATGCACATGACACACTCTATCGAACTTGCGGGAAGCCTAAATCCACCTTGCTGGTGCTGGGGTCGGGCCAGCGGCTGGTCACGATCTTGGCCCGGGTATAGAACTGCACGCCTTCGGGGCCGTACATGTGCAGGTCGCCAAAAAGGCTGGCCTTCCAGCCCCCAAAGCTGTAGTAGGCCACCGGCACCGGGATGGGCACGTTGATGCCCACCATGCCCGCCTCCACCTCGAACTGGAACTGCCGGGCTGCGCCGCCGTCGCGGGTGAAGATGGCGGTGCCGTTGCCGTAGGGGTGCTGGTTGACCATCTTTACGGCCTCGTCGTAGGTCTTTACGCGGGCTACCCCCAGCACCGGCCCAAAGATTTCGTCGTCGTAGCACTTCATGCCGGGCTTCACGTGGTCCAGCAGGCTGGTGCCCAGGAAGAAGCCCTCGGACTGGGTGATCGGGTCGTGCCGCCCATCCACCACCACCGTGGCCCCTTCGTTGGGGGCGTGCTCGAGGTAGGAGGCTACCTTGTCGCGGTGCTCACGGGTGATAAGTGGTCCCATCTCCACGCCTTCCTCGAGCCCCGGCCCCACCTTGATGCTGGGCATCCGTTCGCGGATGGCAGCAATCAACTCGTCGGCGGTCTGGTCACCCACCGCAACCACCTGAGAAATCGCCATGCAGCGCTCGCCTGCCGAGCCGTAGGCTGCCGAGACCGCCGCGTCGGCGGCCATGCCGATATCGGCGTCGGGTAGCACGATCATGTGGTTTTTGGCCCCGCCCAGGGCCTGCACCCGCTTGCCGTGGCGGGTGCCGGTCTCGTAGATGTACCTGGCGATGGGGGTGGAGCCCACGAAGCTCACGGCCTTGATGTCGGGGTGCTCCAAGATCCGATCCACCGCCACCTTGTCGCCGTGCACCACGTTGAACACCCCATCGGGAAGGCCGGCCTGCTGCAAAAGTTCGGCCAGGTAGAGCGAGACCGAAGGGTCTTTCTCCGACGGTTTCAGGATGAAAGCGTTGCCGCACGCGATGGCGTTGGCGAACATCCACAGCGGCACCATGGCGGGGAAGTTGAAGGGGGTGATGCCCGCCACCACGCCCAGGGGCTGGCGGATCTGGTAGACGTCTACCCCCCGGCTGGCCTGTTCGGAGAAGCCGCCTTTGAGCAGGTGGGGGATGCCGGTGGCGAACTCGACGTTCTCCAGACCCCGCGCCACCTCCCCCAGCGCATCGGGAACGGTCTTGCCGTGCTCGAGGGTGATCATCTCCGCGATCTTGCGGCGGTTCTGATCCACCAGGTCGCGGAACTTGAACAGAATCTCGGCCCGGCGGGAGAGCGGGGTCTGCCGCCAGTTTTTGAAGGCTTCGCCGGCCATGGTGACTGCCGTGTCCATTTCCTCTATCGAGGCGAAGTCTACGGTGGCCTGCTGCTGTCCGGTGGCGGGGTTCCAGACCACGCCGCTTCTGCCCGACCGGCCCTCGACCCGCCTGCCGCCAATCCAGTGCGAAACGCGCTTGATGGTGATTTCAGGTTCCTTGATCGCCATGTACTACCTCCTGATTTGCTGGGTAACTCGAGTACGGGCCAAACGGCCCCAGATGGCCTCATGGTAGGAGCCACGGCCCCTAGTGCGCAATGGACAGACTGTCAAGAAGCTCGGGCACGCGGAAATGGATTCCCGGATCCCGGCCTTTCTCGAGCCCCTTCAACTAAGTCTTAACTCGAAGCTGAACATCAATTTTGCAGATGTGGTTGGTAAGCCAGGTGGTCAGGGTCTCGAGCAGATGCTCCAAAGTGCTCAGGTTAACATTGCTGAGGGCATTTTCACGCTGAAAGTTCTGCCAGAACTCCAGGAACCCGTTGTGTGCATCCTTGTTTTGCAGGGCCGCCGGGCACTTTCGCAGATTCATGCAAAGTTCTTCGTAGGCAAAGTGGGTGTTGACGTACATGTCGAGAAACACCACCAGGTTTTCAAGCTCGGTTAAGTCGAGCTTCTGACCAGATTTTCCGCGCTCGATGATGCCCTCGAGCCGGTTTACATACTCGAACAGGTTTTTGTGCTGACTGTCTACCCGTGTATCCCCTACCTCATACTGCTCGTTCCAATGAACCGCCACAAACATCACCCCCACAGGTTTGCGGAACCTTGTTCGTTCGGCTGTAGCGTACGATTTGAGGGCGAAAAGTGCAACCACCGCAGATTTCTAGGGCAACACCGCCCAAGGGGCGCGTCTGTTCTGGTTCTGGGACAGACAAGACCTCATGAAGAAGAGCGCACGGGCCTTCAGCCTGACCGGCCAGGCAATATTTGGCTGCAGCACAGCGGTCAGCGAAAAAGACTACTTGGCATAATCTACTGCCCGGCTCTCGCGCACCACCGTGACCTGCACCTGGCCAGGGTAGTTCATGTCGCGCTCGATGCGCCCGGCGATCTCGCGGGCCAGCAGGGTGGCCCTGGAGTCGCTGATACGGTCGGGCTTGACAATCACGCGCACCTCGCGTCCGGCCTGCACCGCGAAGGCATTGTCCACACCGGGGAAACTCAGGGCGATGCGCTCGAGCTGCTCTAAGCGCTGGATGTATTCTTCCAGGCTCTCGCGCCGGGCGCCGGGCCTGGCCGCGCTGATGGCATCGGCGGCAGCGGACAGCACCGAGAAGAGGGTCTCGCCGTTTTCGGGGTCGTGATGGTGGGCGATGGCGTCTATCACTTCCCTGGGTTCGCCAAAACGCGAAGCCAGTGTAATGCCAATTTCCACGTGGGTGCCCTCGATTTCGCGGTCTACCGACTTGCCCAGGTCGTGCAGCAGCCCAGCCCGACGGCCCATGGTCGCATCCAGGCCCAGTTCCGAGGCCATGATGCCGGTCAGGTGGGCCACCTGCACCGAGTGCTTGAGCACGTTCTGTCCGTAGGAACTGCGGAAGTGCAGACGGCCCAGAAGCTGCACCAGGCCAGGCTTGAGGCCCACCACTCCGGCCTCGAGGGCGGCCTCCTCGCCGCGCTCGTAGATGAAGGTCTTCATCTCGTTTTTGGCCTTCTCGACCACTTCTTCGATCCGGCTGGGGTGGATGCGTCCGTCCTGCACGAGTTGCTCTAGAGCCATCTTGGCAATTTCGCGGCGCATAGGGTTGAAGCCAGACAACAGCACCGCCTCGGGGGTGTCGTCAATGATCAGATCTACCCCGGTGAGGGCCTCGAAGGTGCGGATGTTGCGGCCTTCACGCCCGATGATCCGGCCCTTCATGGCATCGGAGGGAATCGGCACCACCGAGACCGCCAGGGAGGCGGCAGTCTCGGAGGCCTGGCGCTGGGCGGCCTGGGCCAGGAGCTTTTGCGCCTCGCGCTTGACCTCGAGCCGGATCCGCTCCAGGCTGGCCTTGACCCGCAGGGCTTTTTCGTCCTCGAGTTCAGTATCCAGCCTTGCCAGCAGTAAACTTCGGGCTTCCTCCCGGCTCATCCCGGCTACTTCCTGCAACTTGAGGTCAATTTGCCGCTCCCGACTGACGAGTTCGTCCTCGCGGGCCTCGAGGGTTTTCTCGTAGGCATCCAGCTTTTCTTCCTGCTCATCGAGTTTGGCTGCGCGGGCATCAAGCTGCTCGCCGCGCCTGGCCAGCCGTTCAGTCTCACGTTTGATCTCCTCGCGTTCGGCCCGGCTGGCTTGCAGATCGGCTTGCAGGCGCTCCCGCTCGACCTGAATGGAACTGCGCTCACTGACCAGGGCTTCACGTTCGGCTTGCAGGCTGGCCTGCAGGCGCTCCCGTTCTTCTCGGAGCTGCTGGCGCAAGCGCTCCTCGCCCTGTTGGCGGAAGCGCTCGAGTTCGGACTGGGTACTCTGGCGCAGGCTTTGCACCTCGGCCTGCGCGCTCTGGCGCAGGCTCTGGGCCTCGTTGCGAGCGGCCTCGAGCTGGGTTCTGGCCTGGGCCTGGGCCTGCTCGAGGGCGGTTTGGGCCTGACGGCGGGCTGCATCCAGGGTTTGCTGGGCCTCGTTGCGGGCGGCCTCGAGGTCGCTCTTGTTCACCTCGGCCAGGCGGTTGCTGCGCTGCAAAAGCACCACCACCACCACCGTCAGCACGATCACGATCAGGGTGAGTATCAAATCCAGGGGAGTAAAAACCATCGGTACCTCCAAGGTTGCAAGGAGGTTCTCACAGTTTCAGGTCTGGCTGGTGTTTGGGGTGCTGTTAAATAAGCCCTCTAACTTTCTCAGGCAGATCCCTGCTCAGATTTGCCCAAGTCAAACACCAGACCAGAGGTAGACCGCTTCTATTAAGCTCTACACCAAGCTGCCCCTTGGCCCGGTGACAGTACACCGGGCAGATTTCGAGAACAATGGCTTCCTGGCCCTTCATACTGGGAGAACCCCTTCAAAGTTGCGCCCGCATTAAGGTTCTGTGATGAATCAGGTTTCTGCAAACCAGGGGCGGGCACAATTCCAGCGCGATCTGCGGCTGCTCATCCTCCAGGACATACGTGGGAGGCCTTGCAAGCAGTTCAAGCTTCGGCAACCACAGCAGAAGACTCCTCGTCCTCTTCGGGAGTTGCCAATACCGATAGCTTACCAGTTTGCGCCAAAACTTTCTCCCGGATCTCCTGGGCCATGCGGGGTTCGCCCTTGAGGAAGTCGGCGGCCTTCTCCTTACCCTGGCCCAGCCGGGTCTCCCCGTAGGAGAGCCAGGAGCCCGATTTGTCTACCACCTCGGTGGCAATCGCTACCGTCACCAGGTCGGCCAGGGGGTCAATACCCTTGCCAAAGTACAGCTCGATCTCGTGCTCGCGGAAGGGGGGGGCCAGCTTGTTCTTGGTCACCTTAACCCGCACCCGGTTGCCCACGGCGTCGTTGCCCACCTTGATGGGCTGGCCCTGTTTACGCACATCCAGCCGTACCGAGGCATAGAACTTGAGGGCCCGTCCCCCAGGTGTGGTCTCGGGGTTGCCGTACATGACCCCCACCTTCTCCCGGATCTGGTTGATGAAGATCGCAGCGGTGTTGCTCTTGGAAAGGGCGGCGGTCAGCTTACGCAGGGCCTGGCTCATCAGGCGGGCCTGGATCCCTACAAAGGCATCCCCCATCTGTCCCTCGATCTCCGCCTGGGGCACCAGGGCTGCCACCGAGTCAATCACGATTGCGTCCACCGCCCCCGAGCGGGTCAGAAGCTCGACAATCTCGAGGGCCTGCTCGCCGGTGTCGGGCTGGGAGACCAGCAGATCGTCGGTATTGACCCCCAGGCTCTTGGCGTAGGTGGGGTCGAGGGCATGCTCGGCATCCACGAAAGCGGCCACCCCACCCGCCTGTTGGGCCTGGGCCACGATCGAGAGGGCCAGGGTGGTCTTGCCGCCCGACTCCGGCCCATAAATCTCGATGATCCGCCCCTTGGGAATCCCGCCGATGCCTAGAGCTATGTCCAGGCCCAGGCTTCCGGTGGAAATCACATCCACCTTCTGACGAGGCGCCTCGCCCAGGCGCATTACAGCCCCTTTGCCAAACTGCTTTTCGATGGACTTTAAGGCCCCTTCCAACGCTTTTTGTTTCTCTTTATCCATATACACTCCCGTTCAACCCAGCGGAAACACTTCAATAACCCTGTACTGCGAACCCGAACGCTCCAACGCCGATTCCACCAAGCATACCGCGTTGGCTTTGAACCGAAGATTCATCACCATCGGCCCGATTCGGGGGGCCGGGCCTTTTTTGCGGGCCAGGGTCAGGTGGGGATGAAATTGCTCCCTGGTTTTTATATCTGTCGCTTGCTGCAAACCCCTGGCCAGGGGTTCCAGACCTTCCCCGGTGACCTTGACAAACCAGACTCTGGGGGAGCCCGAGGCTGGGAAATATCCGGTTCCACCCAGCTCGACCTCAAAAGCTGGAATGGTGGCAGCCACTTCTTGTCCGGTTCGACGGAACTCCTGCAGGCGATCGGAAGGCTGTTCTCCCAAAAAGAGCAGGGTAATGTGCAGCTGGTGGGCCAGACCCGGCTTCCAGCCTTTGAAGCTCCGCACTTTTTCCTGGGCCTCGCTGAGCGCTTCTTGCACCCTGCGCGGAGGGAAAATGGCATAGAAGAGTCTCATGAGGGCTCCCTCGAGGGATATCCTGGGCCGAGGGTCGTAGCCCGCCGGAGCCGGGGATCAAAAAAAGCCCCTGATCGCCCCACTACCCATACCACCAGGCAAGGCCCTGTGCCCCTGCGACCCCGAAGAGCAGGTTGTGTGGCCTTCACATGCCACCCCGCAATTCAGATACGAAGAAAGCCAACGCCGCATGGGCGGCCCGTTGACGCAACATTTCGCGGCTGGCCCCCGGCAAGCGGTAGTGCCTGGAGCTGGTGTTGTTCGGGCCAGCCAGGCCGATGTAGAGCGTACCCACTGGCTGGCCTTCCAACTCTTCTGGCCCGGCCACGCCGGTGGTAGAGAGGGCATAAGTTGAATTCAGCGCAGCGCGGGCGGTAGCTGCCATCGCCTCGGCGAATGCCGCTGAAACCAGTCCGTGCTGGGTGACCAGGTCTTCCGAGAGGCCCAGCCACGATTTGGTGGAAAGATGGTAGGGAACCAGCCCTCCAAGGTAGCTTCTGGATGCGCCCGCCACCCCGGTTATCAGCGCACCCAAAACCCCTCCCGTCACCGACTCCATGGTGGCCAGGGTAGCCCTTTGGGCTTCGAGTATTTGCAGGGTCAGCACCGGCAGGGTATCGCTGTCCTGGCCCCACAGGGCCTCGCCCAGCAGCGGGCGGATGCGCTGGGAGAGCTGGTCTACCAGGCCCGGCTCGCCCCGCACCACCACCACTACCCCGTCCATCTTGGCGTAGGTGCCCACCTCGGCCTGTCCGTTGCGCTTGAACAGGTCGCCCAGCAGTTCCACGATGCGCGACTCCCCCAGGCCAAAGGTCTTAAGGGCCACCTGCTTGTAGGGCTGGGCCGGCAGGTTCAGTCTGGGCAACACCTCGGCCCACATGGGTCGCCACTCACCGGGAGGCCCTGGCAGGCAGACCAGATCCTTGTCGTCCTGGTGAATCCACCAGCCCGGCGCGGTTCCTCTGGGGTTGGCGATCCAGCGTGCGGAAGGGATTTTCAGGGCCTGTTTGCGGTTGACCTCGGGCATCTTCCAGCCCCTGGCCTCGAACAGCTTCTCCAGCCAGTCCAGCACGGCTAGATCGGTTTGCAGGTCTTCGCCCATTGCCGCCGCGATGGCCTCCCGGGTGATGTCGTCAGGCGTGGGGCCAAGACCACCCGAAAGCACCACCAGTCGGGCCGTATTCCAGGCCTGGCGCACCTCCTGAGTGAGTGTTTCCAGATGGTCAGCCACCCGCAGCGTCCGATGCACATCCACAGAGTAGGGCTGAAGACTGACAGCGATCTCGGCCGTGTTGGTATCTACGGTCTCGCCGTACAAGAGTTCATCACCTACCCCAATTATTTCTGCTAAAAACATAAAAGCTCCTATAGATTACAACATTACTTGAATTGCGTCAAAAAACAAGTGCCAAGTACATCATACGGACTGGAGTCCGGGAAGGGGAGCCGTTGTTCTCCAGGCCCTGCCTCCGCCAAATTCTGTCCTGTCCGCCCACACCTACTGCATCGGCAAGGCCGACACGGTAGCCGACCACCCCTCGATCTGCACCTGATCGCCGGGGGCCAGTTCCTTGCGCAACAGGGCCAGCGCAACCGCCCCCAATTTGGGAGATTCCACGGCGGTGCCAACCTTGCCGACCCGCTTACCCTCGCGGAAGACCTCCGCCCCGGTGGGGATCTCTTTCTGGCCCAGCAAGCCCATCAGCTGATAGCGGGGGTTGCCCCGCGCTTCCAGCCGGGCCATAATTTCTTGCCCCAGGTAGCAGCCTTTTTTGTAGCTCACCCGGTCATCCCAACCGACTTCCTGGGGAAGTTCGCCCAGGGCTTCGGGAAGGTCGGCCTGGCCACGCTCGACCCGCCAGATCTGCCAGGCTTCACGGCCAGCAAGGGTTGCTCCACTTTCCAGCAGCATCCTGGAAAACAAATGGGCCTGATCGGCAGCTACGAACAGCCAGAGCCCAAACTCATCTCTGGTCATGATGAGGGCTCTGGTTTTGCTGATGCCCCACCTGGGTGGAATCTGACCCAGCCGCCCTGCGACTTCCCCGGCCTTAGAACCTTGCAGGCGCAAGGTGAGCCACCCCTCGAGTTCATTAACCTCCACCTGATCAAAGACAATGTACTTGCGGAAGCGGTGGGCCAGCCTGCTGGCGGTGGGTGAGCTAATCCAGAGCGGTTCGCCAAAGTTGAGCACCAGACCGGTGTGTTCGATCTGGCCCCGGTTGTTGAGAAAAACCGTCTCGAGCCAGGTTCCTCCCGGCATCTGGCGGATTTCGGAGGTGCACTGGTTGTGCAAAAAATCCTGCCGATCCAGCCCCCGAAGTTCAACCAAACCATACTCGCTGAAATCGAGCAGGGCTGAGCCATACTGGAGGGCCTCGAGTTCGGTCTCGACCGCCCCATAGCTCCAGGGAATCTTCTGCACCCCCTGGATGCGCCAGGTTACCCCCAGCGACTCGTGTAGATCCCGCAGCGACATAGAGGCATTTTAAGACCCCTTGCGGGGTTTAATGCCTATCGAAGTTACGAAACAGTCGGGTGGCGCGCACCTCGGTGGGCTTTACCTCACCTGCACCCGGTAGAGGAAGTATCCCCCCTGGGCGGGCAGCAGGGCAGGCAGCGTACCGCTGCCGCTGGGACTGGGGGCGGTGTTGAGGGTGCAGAGCGAAGCCAGGTTGAGGGTGATGTTGCCCACGCTGCCCAGATCGGGGCGCACCGCGCTGCCGTTTGGACAGCCCAGCTCCACCTCGCCACTGCCATAGGCGTTTTGCACCAGGGTGGTGAAGAAGGGCACCGGATCCGAGAGCACCACATTGAAGATGGGCTGGCTGCCGATGTTCTGGTAGGCGATCCGGTACTCGAGAACCTCGCCGGGCTGTCCAGAAGCGGTAGCGGCGAAGGTGCCTCCTCGGCTGAAGTTGCGGACTTCTTTGAGCAACTGCAGGCCCCCCGCCGTGGCAACGGTAGTGGTAACGAAAACCAGGCGTGCATCGGTGAGGGCGGTGTGGTTGACCCACCGCAGGGCCGCTTGAAGCCCGGCAATATCCACCCGTCCCGCTGGCAGACCTGCCGGAACCAGCACCTGGACGTCCAGAGCACAAGCCCGCAGGCTGCCATCGCTCTCGCGCGGCCAGGCGGCATCCACGACAAAGCTTTGCGGTAAGGTCTGGAAGCCCTCGCCGGCATCGGCAAAATCACCATCGCAATTCACATCGCGACGCAGCAAGTAGGCATAGTTCCCACCGCTAATAGCAAGGTTCACCAGACCCAACGTACCCGGACGGTACCAGTGGCTATAGGTGAGCGCTCCCGGACTGGGCGACTGGCCCGACTGGTCGGGCCGCAGGCGGCTTTCGCGGACCAGGCCAAAGTTGTAGCCTTCATAGCGTTGCCCGGCTGTAAAGCTGCTGATGGTGCGGCGGGCTGCGTCGGTCGAGGCGTAGGTGGTGGCCAGGATAATGTTCGCACCACCGACGTTGCTGCCGGTCGCGGGCTGCTGCGGCTGGCTCAGGGTGAGATTGGAACCAAAACTGGCCGGGATGAACATGGTATACAGACCGCTAACATCGGTGCTGGCGGAACGGCTGCTATTTCCATCGGAGGCGGTGACCAGGATGCTGGGGATGCCGGGCTCACCCCCGTTTTGTAAGGCGTCGTTGGCAGTTCCAGCCCCCAGACCGTCGTCATGGAAGACCGTTCCTCGAATTCGCGAACCGTTGAACAGCCCGAAATCCTGGTTGGCGATGTTGCTGCCGGCAACACTTACGCTTAGGCTGCCAGTGGTTACGAAGATCCATCCAGAGGGTTCAGTGGGGGTTGTAGAAGCGACGGAGTTGGTTATGACGATGTTGTAGCTACCCGCTACCACATTGCTAAAGCTGTAGGCTCCGGTTCCTGCATTCACGGCCAGGGTCTGTACCACCGTGCTGCCCTGCACCAGGTTCACCCGCACTGGGGTTCCACCGGCCCAGTCCTCGCTGGTTTCTGGCTGGCCGTTGGGCTGGAGGTCATGGTAGACCCGGCCCGAGACCGTGACCCCCAGGGGGGTCACGTTGATGGAGACTTGGGCTTGGTTGTTGCCTGGGTCGGGGTCGGGTTCGGGCTGGGCAGTTTTGCTGGCGA
>NZ_CALMCQ010000010.1 GCF_937863175.1 uncultured Meiothermus sp.
CCTTCCAGGCCGACCCCGAGGGTTTGTTCAAGACCGCCCTGGCCCAAGAAGACGCCCGGGTGCAGGCCATTCAAACCCACCTCAAGCGCATTGCTGCCGAGTTTGAGCAAGTCCAGGCTTTGCTTAAAGACCCCACCCTCAGCCGCCCCCGCCACCGCGCCCGGGTGCGGGTGCAGTACGAACTCGAGCGCCTGGAACGCAAAATCCTGGACAACGCCCTGCGCCACGAGAACACCACCGGCGCCCAGTTTGCCCGCCTGCAACGCCATCTAGTTCCCACGGTTCCCCAGGAACGGGTCTATCCCTTCCTGATGTATCTGCTCAAGCACGGTGAGATCGTGTTGCAACGGTTGCTCGAGCTGCCCGCGACCGGCAACCATACCCTCAGGCTGGGCTAAGTATCTCCTGGTTAGGAATTTGCAGTGCGCTGAGAGGCTCGCAACGGAACGGCGCCGAAGCAAACCCCTGCAACGCAGCTCATAAGAAACCATCACCGAAATTTCTATACCTGGCGCACTTAACAGGCCACCTGGTTTGCAGAGGGCTGCTTGAGCCGGGCAAGGGTCACCGGTTTTTGGTCTGCCTGGGGTCTGGGGCAACCACCGGCCGACCTGGCCTCACTGCCGGTTGACGCATGAACCTCGAGGTCGGGCCAGCATGCAACCGTTATCTCAAGGCCAGATGAACTTGGCAGCCCTCGCCCAGTACGTATACTGGGATTCAGGCATGGTTCGCGTCTGGATGCTTCTTTTCCTTTTGCTGGGGGCAGCCCAGGCCCAGCAGGATTTGTTGTTGCGGGTATTGCTCACCGAGGCTTCGGTGGGCAGCGTTCAACTGGGGCCGCACCAGCGCAACAGCGCATTCGGCAGCCAGGATTTTGGCGCCGGTACGCTGCGGGTTGCGGCGGGGCCGGGCGAAGTACTGCTGGACGGCCAGAGCGCGGGGCCCTGGGTGGAGTTTGTACCCGCCGATGGTTTTGCTTTGGGTGGGCGGATCTACCGGGGCAACCTGTTGGCGGTGTGGCAGGCAGGGCGGGTGCTCTTTATCAACCGGGTCTGGCTCGAGGACTATCTGCTGGGCGTGGTTCCCAGCGAGGTTCCGGCTTCCTTCCCGGATCCGGTTTTGCAGGCCCAGGCCATTCTGGCCCGCACTTTTGCGCTCTATCGCCTGAACCCTCAGGGCCTTTACGACCTCTGCGCCACCGAACGCTGCCAGGTATATCGGGGTCGCTCGGTGGAAACCGCTCGGCACACCCGTGCGGTCTTGGCCACCCGCAGCCTGATCGTGAGCTATAACCAACAACCCATCACGGCGGTCTACCACTCCGACTCTGGCGGCCATACGGCCGCAGCGGCAGAGGTCTGGGGAGGGAGTCTGCCCTATCTGGTTTCGCGACCCGATCCTTTTGCCCAGAGTCCTGGGGGCTCCTGGAGCCGCACCCTCTCCCCTGCCGCACTGGCCCGCAGCCTGGCCAGCCAGGGCATCCAGATCGGTTCGATCCAGTCCATCGCTCCACTCCTTCTCAGCGCGAGTGGCCGTCCGCTCCGGCTCGAGGTTGTAGGCAGCAGCCGCACTATCGAGCTTGATGGGCCGCAGTCCACCCGCCTTTTGCGGGGCCTGGGGCTGCCTTCCACCAGGGTGCGCTTTGATGGCTGGCAGGTCTTCGGGCAGGGCAACGGCCACGGCGTGGGCATGAGCCAGTGGGGCGCTCGAGGTCTGGCCCTACAGGGCTGGGATTTCCGGCAGATTCTGGGCTACTACTACCCCGGTACCTACCTCAGCAGCTTCGAGGTGGTGGCGGGCTTGCAGGACCGGCTTCGCACCGACCGACACCCGTCCTTATGGGTTCAGGCCGCTGGGGCTGTGGTTGCCGGGCTAAAAACCCCCTAAAGGAAGGGTTTCTCGAGGTCAAATAGGGATGGTTTTCTTGCATACCCTTTCACACCCTGCCCTGCACGCAATTAACCCGCGCTTCCAGGACAATCGGGGTCAACCTACCATTCGCTTATCATTTTCTTGTTTACACTAAAGCATGGCTGTGAAAAAAGCACTGCTCGGCGGTTTGCTGGTTGTTGGGATGCTAAGTCCAGCACTGGCTTCTCCAGCCCAGGATCTCTTCGATCAGGCTACCTTTTTGATTGGTTTTTATTACCATGGCCCGGCCAGAGTGGCCAACTTCCGTGAGTTGCGGCGCCAGTATCAGCCCCAACTTGACCAGCTTTGTGCTACAGAGCGCGGCCCCTGTGGTTTTGACAAGGCCCGGCAGGTGATCGGTCGTATCGTGCAGGAGATCGGCGACCCTTTTACGGTGCTGATGACCCGCAGCCAGCTCATTGACGACCAGCGCTACGGGGCCGGGTTGGGGCCAGCCGCCCCTCGAGTGGGGGTCTGGGTGCACGAAACCCCCCGTGGGCTGGTGGTGAGCGAGGCCTTCCCCGGCGAACCCGCTTTCGAGGCTGGGTTGCGGCGCGGTGATCTGATTACCCAGATCGGGGGGGAGCCGGCCACCGAGGCCCGCCTGATCGCTGCCGAAGCCACCCGAAATGCTTTTGGACTGAGCTATAGCCGCCAGGGGAATGCCCGCACCGTCAACCTCACCCCAAGAGTGGCCGAGGCTACCATGCATCCCCGCCTCGAGGTCGCCAACAACATGGCCTACCTGCGGATCTACCACCTTTATAGCTCAGATCGCTTCTCCACTGCCGAACGCATCCACGACGCCGCCCGCCGGGCCGAACAGGCCGGGGCGCGGGGCATGGTGATTGACCTGCGCGACTCCCTTACCGGCTACGACTCCGAAGCCCTGCTGGCTGCCACCGCCTTTACCGGAAAAGGTGGCTTTGTCTATGACCGCCGCTTTCAGGGGCAGGACGAAACCCACACCGTAGAAGGCGGCAAGCTATTTGTACAGCCCGAAGGAGGCGACAAAGAGGAGCAAAGCGCATTGGAGCAGCCTCATCTGGCCCGCATTCCCCTGGTGGTGCTGGTCAACCGCTACACCATCAACTCCGCCGAGATGCTGGCCTACTTTTTGCAGGCAGCGGGTCGGGCCAGGGTGGTGGGTGAACCCACCGCCGGAGCCCTGGGTATGTCGGGCAGCGCAGAAGGCCCTTTGATCAATGGAGAGTTTATTGCCGTCTCGTCGTTGCGGATGCGCAACCTGGATGGTTCGCCCTTCCCGCTTAAGATCACCCCGGACATACCCGTGGTGGACGATCTGGAAGCCCTGATCGCGGGGCGTGACCTGGTGCTGGAACGCGCCTTAGAACTGCTGCGGTAGGTGGATGCTATGCGGAGACTGTTTGCAACCCTGGCCCTGGTGCTTGGCTCGCTATCGCTGGCCTCGCCCGCACAAGACTTGTTCGATCAAGCCAGCTTCTACATAGAGTTCTACTACAACGGCCCTTCCACCCTCAACCTCAAGGAACTCACGGCCCGCTACCAAACAGAACTCGAGCGCACCTGCGCGCCCCAGAAAGACACCTGCACATACGAACAGGCCGTGCCCATCATCCAGCGAATGATTGGCGAGCTGGACGACAACCACACCTACTATCTGTCGCCCGAAGCCCTGCGGGGAAACCGCGAGAGCCGCCAGGGCAATGCCCCTTCCCGCACCCTTCGTATTGGCGTTACCCACCAGCCTATTCCGGGCTCCCGTGACCGCCTGGTGGTGGACGTGGTCGAGGGCGGACCTGCCGACGAAGCCGGGCTGGCTTATGGGGACAGGATTGTCGCGGTAAATAACCGGCCCCTGAGCGAGCAGCCCGATGACAACCAGGCCGTACAGTTTCTGGTACAGGCCATCCAGACCGGGCGCCCGGTGGTGCTGACCATCCTGCGGGGCCCAGAGCGCCAGCGCCTCGAGGTCACCCTTACCGGACGCGAGATCAACCTGGCCCGCTTCCCCTCCCTCCGAATTAGACCCGATGGGGTGGCGGTGCTTAGAATCCCCGATTTCGATGCCCAGGGCCAGGTGGGCCGCCGGGTGCACGAACTGGTGCGCGAGGCCCAACAGAAAAACGCCCGGGCCATGATTCTGGAATTGCGCGGCAACAGCGGGGGTCTGCTCAACGAGATGATCTACTCGTCTGCGGCCTTCCTCGACGAACCCTTTGTGGCCCTGGTAGACCGACACCAGACCGACCGCACCGAATTCCGCATTCGGGAAGGGCGCTTTATGGTCACCCGCAACGGCCAGAGTGAGAATGCCAACCTGCCCACCATGGCCCGGTGGCGTGGCCCCCTGGTGGTGCTGGTAGACCAGAACACCGCCTCGGGCGGCGAGTATCTGGCCTCGGCAATTCAGAAAGCCAGGGCTGCACCCATCGTGGGGGTTGCGACGCTGGGCATTGGCAACACCACCACCCGCCCCATAGACCTGATCAATGGCGGGGCTCTGAGCATCTCGTTCAACCGAGCCTTTTTTGCCGATGGTAGCCCCTTCCCGGCCAGGGCCACGCCGGATATTGTGGTGGAGAACTCGCTCGAGCAACTCGCCAACCACGGACGCGACCTGCCCCTCGAGAAAGCCCTGGAAGCCCTGGGGATCAGGTCCGGCAACCGTTAGCAACCGTTGGCGGGTAATACGCACACACCTCCAAACCTGGCCCCCTTTCCATGTGGGAGGTGTCTTGCGCCATGAAGGGTTGAGATGGTCGAGCCTCACGACTCAGGCCAGTAAGTATCTCCACGTTAGGAATTTGAGTTGCCCACAGAGCCGCGCCAACGCAACCCCAGCAGTACACCGTGTAAAACCATCACCGGAATTTCTATCACGGGGGCACACCGTACGCCCGCGACTCGCTCGATGGGTATCTGCCCTTACCCTCGAGAGGGTCGCAGATACCTTTCTCGACGCAGGCCGATTTACCAGAGCCTGCCGCTCCACTCGAGGCCCAGCCCAACCTGACCCTCACCACCCGCGAACGAAACGCTGGTGCGCGCCGCTAGTTGCCGCTCGGTCTGGGGGTCGAGGGTGTAGCTGGTGCGCAGACTCAGGCTGACGTTGGGCAGCCCGAGAGCCCCCACAACCCAGTCGAGGCTCGAGCCAAGGCTAAAGCTAATGAGATCATTGGCAACAAAGCCCGCGCTCAGGCCCAGGCTGAATCTCGAGGAACCGCTGTCCAGTGCGTCGGAGAATCCGGCTGTTGCTCTCAACACCACCGGGTCGCGCAACAGGCTGACCGCAGCGGACAGGCGCAGCAACCACGGGTACTCGAGGGCCAGCGAGACTCGCGGGTCAAAGGTGCCGCCCGGGTCAAGCCTGAAGCTAGCCCCCAGGGCTGCCAGGGACCTTGGTTCCCAAAGGTCTTCGCGCTCAGTCCGGTCAACAAAAGCGCGCTCGGTCTGGGTGAGCCGAAGTCCAGGCGAGACCAAGACCGAGGCCGAAACCTGGGGGGTATAGGCATACTCGAGCGAGGCCGACACCACCATATTGTGCCCCACCACCGTAAGCCCAAACGGCCCCTTTACTGGGTCGCTACCGAAGCCATGAAAGCCTCGAGGGTCGTATTTAAGCCCGATACTGAAGCGCAGCGTGCCCGCATCGTCCTCCGGGCGTTGTAGCAGATCTATGGGCTGGGCCTGGGTTTGAGCCAGGGCCAGGGAAACAACCACGAAAACGAAAGTTGTAATGAGTCTCATGGCAGTTGGTTTCTAAGTCTCGAGAGCTGATTCAACCTGCCCAGTGCCCAGCTCAGCACTCGAGCCTGGTTGGTTCTGGCTGTGGCAATGAGCGCCTCGCCCGGAGTCGGCACCAGCGCCACCCCGCTAAACCCTTTCTCTCGATCAAAGGCCGCTAACGGCATGATCCGCCTGCCCCAGCTGGGGTCGGCCAGCACCAACTGGCCGCCTATCAGCCCCACCGCCACCACATAGTGTGGTTCGGGTCTGGTCACGTGCAGCAGCACCGGCAGACCCCCGCGCTGGAAGTAGTCAACCAGTTGAGCAGGTGTGAGCCGGAAACCCCGGCTCAAGAGGCCCTTGGCCTGCATGGCCTGCCGCAGGGCCAGCGCGGTAATGCCCGACAACCTGGCTTCGTCCTCAGGCTTTTGCATGAAGCCAAGGGAAAGCATTAGCATCTGAGCCTCGCTGGTATCCTTGTCATAGTGATAACGCAGTAGAGTAGCAGCGGCAGCGGGGCCGCAGGTAAACCAGTCGGTCTGGCCCACCACTTCCTGGTAGCGGAGGTCGCGGTGGGAGATGGGGTCGGAGGCTAGGGCGAAAGATAAAATGCACAAGAGGACAGTAGCTGATCTCAACGCAATTTCCTCTCCATCGGGCTAACCTGACGCCTGTTCACCCTGGCCGATTTGATCGCTTATTCTTTGAACGGTTACTAATCACCACCCAGGCCACCGCTGTCATTGAAGCACCGAGGGCAGGCACCGCCACCTGGGGTATATTTACTCGGAAGACTACTTCGAGTATTTCAAGAAGTACTATGCTTGCGATGGAGAAAAAAACCGCTAGCAAGGTTACAGCAAAGATGTGCCATACAAAACTCACAAAACCTCCTTTCAGATTCGGGCTGGACTGCGGTTTGCTGACACCATATTCCAGCAATCCAGCCCAGTGTCACTTCTGCTGACTATTGCCTACCAACCAAACCAGTTGCGGATGGCACTTTCCACAACACGGACTTTCTGCCGGAGTTCATTTCCCACCATTTCATCAACGACTATCGCAACGACTGCTCCCACAATCGCAGCCCCAACGACCGCGACTGGCCCCGCTTTGCCCTCAACCTGCCCCAGTTCCTCGTCCCCCAACTCCACACCCTGTGGAAGCACAGTCTGGACGATCTGAGTCTGGAGGCCCTGGGGCAGCACAGCCTGGGTCTGTGCCATCGCCCCGCCAAATACCAGCACCACCAGCATCAACAATCCGGTCTTCAGTCTATTCATGCCAGCACTCCTTTGTATGGTTTGCGCGCTAAACCCGCCAATACTGGCCTGACTTCAGGGTAGCTGATTTATCCCCCCCGTCAAGCGTTTATGTTTAGTTGTACTAGGTATATTTTTTGCTGGAGACCGGCTCTGGTTGCCCTGGAGTCCGGTGATTCTTGGCAACTCCTCGAGGCGAGCGGTTGGATGCGGTGGGCAAAGTTTGTCTGGAAAGCAAAGCCCGCCCGCATTTGGCGCCAGCGGGCGGGGTGAAGCAGTGGCGAGTGCGAGTCTAGCTGACGAGTTCCACCAGAGCCATCTGGGTTCCGTCACCCCTACGGCGCTCGGCCAGCTTGAGGACGCGGGTATAGCCGCCCGGACGGTTGACGTACTTAGGGGCTATTTCTTCAAACAGTTTCTTAACCAGCTCGGGGTCGTGCAGGTCGCGCAATACCAGGCGGCGCAGGTGGTTGCGCCGGGCATAGGCCGCCAGTTCATCGGGCGTGGCCATGCGCTCGCCTTCTTTGAGAGGCAGTTCTGCGCCGCTCTTATCCTTGCGCTTGGCAAAGCGGACGTTATCCGGCACCGTGAGGGTGGGGGCTTTTTTGGCGGCAGTGATCAGGCTATCCACATAGCCTGCGAGTTCCTTGGCTTTGGGGATGGTGGTGGTGATTTTACCCTCCTCCGAAAGCAGTAAGCTCTTGGCGAGGTTGCGGAACAGGGCCACGCGATGCGAGGAGTTCCGATTGAGTTTTCTTCCGGCTTTTTGGTGACGCATGGTCTCTCCTTCGGGGAGATCGCGGGTTAAAAGTCAAAGGTCAAAAGTCGGAAGACCATAGACCTTAGACCTCGTACCTTAGACCTCAATCTTTCATCGCAAGCCCGTGCTGGGCCAGGCAGTCCTTGATTTCCTGGAGGCTGCGGTCTCCTATACCCGGCACTTTCTTAAGTTCGCGCTCCGAGAGGGCCAGGAGGCTTTCCACACTCTCGATGCCCTCTTCCTTGAGGTTGTGCAGGACGCGGGTAGTCAGGCCCAGGTCGTCCAGGGTCAGTCCCACCCCCCTGGAAACAGGAGCGGCTGCGGGGGCTGCTGTAGCGGTGGATGCGGGAGTGACCGCGGAAGCTACCGGGGTGGGCTTGTGTTCGACCCGTATCACCGGCGACTGGTCGAAGAAACCCAGTTGTTCGCGCAGGATGGTCACCGATTGTTGCAGCACATCCATCGGCGAAACCGCGCCATTGGTCCAGATCCGCAGGGTCAGTTTGTCCAGGTCGGTACGCTGGCCCAGGCGGGTATCCTCGACCTGGTAGGCCACCCGGCGCACCGGCGAGTAGAGAGCGTCTACCGGAATTGAGGAAATTCGGTCTTTGATACCGTGTTTTTCCGCCGGCACGTAGCCGGTTCCTTCATCCACCCGTACTTCCATCACCAGCTTGCCCTTATCTTCCAGAGTAGCGATATACTGGTCGGGGTTGACGATTTCTGCATCGGGGGGGCACTCGAGGTCGCGGGCATAGACCACTTTGGGCCCACTCGCCCTGAGGGTGAGGGTTTTGGGGCCTGTACCGGGGTTGGCCAGGCGCACCACCAGTTCTTTGAGGTTAAGGATGAGCTGAATGGCATCTTCCTTGACCCCTGAAATGGTGGAGAACTCGTGCAGCACGTCCTCGATGTAGACGCTGGTAACGGCAGTACCCGGAATCGAGGAAAGCAGAATTCGGCGCAGGGGGTTGCCCAGGGTCACGCCGAAACCCCGCTCGAGGGGCTCGAGTACAAACTCGCCGTAGTTTCCATTAATGCGGGCGTTGAAAACAGGGGCTTTGGTCTTGGTAGTTTCCAAACTAGAACCTCCTCGGAGGTGCTGATAGCGGATGGCTCTTGGTGGTTTTGCGATCGGCTACTGGCTAAGAGCTATGAACTATCGGGAGTAGAACTCGATCACGAGCTGTTCGTTCACCGGCAAGGACAGCATTTCCCGCTCAGGCACACGCAGGAAACGCCCGGTCATGGTGTCGGCGCTAAACTCGAGCCAGGGGAAGGTCTTGCGGTTCTTGAACCGTTCAATGTTCTGAACGATAAAATCAATCTTCCTGGCTTTTTCCGATACCTTGAGTTCATCGGCCTGGCGTAGCTGATAGCCAGGAATCGTCACCCGTCTGCCATTTACCAGGATGTGGCCGTGCCGCACGAACTGCCGGGCCTGGCGGCGGGTAGAGGCAATACCCATACGGAAAACCACATTGTCCAGACGGCTCTCGAGCAGTTGCAGGAAAACAGTACCGGTCACACCCTTCTTGCGGCTGGCCTCTTCGAAAAGATTGCGGAATTGAGTCTCCGACACATCGTAGATGAAGCGTAGTTTTTGCTTCTCGCGCAGGCGCACCGCAAAGTCGGAGGGGCGGCCCCTGCGCTTCTGGCCGTGCTGGCCTGGTGCATAGGGGCGGCGATCCAGGTACTTTTGAACTTTTTCGGTCTCGGCTACGTTCACCCCAAGGTGACGCGCCACTTTTACGATTGGCCCTCTATAACGACCCATAATTCTTCTCCTGTCGGAGAAAAGTCCAGGGTCTGGAGTTAAGGGTCTGGGCCACCACCTCAAGCTCTCGACACTTAACTCTCGACACTCGACACTCCTCCGGGTTCCCAAGGTATGCAGGGTGAAGCAGGGAACCAAAGTTTCACCCCAGCAACAAAGGCTTAGATGGTCTTACGGAACTTCTTACGCAGGCGGCAGCCATTGTGCGGCAAGGGGGTATCGTCCACAATCGAACGCACCTGAAGGCCGCTGGCCTGCAAAGCCCGGATGGCTTGCTCGCGGCCCGCACCAGTTCCCCGAACCACCACTTCCACACTGTTCATACCAAAGCCCTGAGCCTTCTTGGCCGCATCCATCGCGGCCAGCTGCGCTGCATAGGGCGTGCCCTTGCGGCTACCCTTGTATCCAATCACCCCACCCGACGACCAGGTTACGGGGTGCCCGTTGGTATCGGTGATGGTGACGATGGTGTTGTTATAGGAGGCGTGAATAAACGCCCGCCCTGCCGAGACCTGGCGTTTGACCTTTTTCTTACGACTGGTTGAAGCTTTTTTCTCAGCCATACTCTCCTCGCGTCTGCCCCACGCAAAATGGGTGTGGGGCCCTATCAGGAGTCTCAACTGGCGTGTACACGATGCACTCTTGCAGCATCTACGTTCCAGCTTTATCAGGAGGGGGTGGGAGATGCAAAAAGGATTTGACCCACTTCCCAGGCCATAACTCTACTTGCGGGGTGCCTTTTTCTTACCAGCAACGGTCTTGCGGGGGCCTTTGCGGCTGCGGGCGTTGGTACGGGTACGCTGACCCCGCACGGGCAACCCCCGACGGTGACGCAATCCCCGGTAGCAACCGATATCCATCAGGCGCTTGATGTTGCCGGCGACCTCCGCACGCAGTTCGCCCTCGAGCTTGAAGTTGTTCTCTACAAACTCGCGCAGCCTGGCTACCTCGGCCTCGCTCAGGTCCTTGACGCGGGTCGCCGGGTTGACACCCGTAGCATTGAGCGCATGGGTAGCACGGGCTGAGCCCACCCCGAACACGTAGGTCAGGGCGATGTCCACGCGCTTGTTGCGGGGGATTTCCACACCAGAAATACGAGCCATTCATTCACCTCCTTTATTCCTGAATTCCAATCAGCCTTGACGCTGTTTATGGGTAGGGTCTTCACAGATCACGTACACGCGGCCATGGCGCTTGATGACCTTGCATTTGTCACACATTTTCTTTACTGAAGTGCGCACTTTCATGGTTAGCTCCTTTTTCGAGTCCAGGGTCTGGGATCCAGGGTTTTCTCTTTGGCTCTCGAGACTTGGCTTACAGCATCTACCTGCGGTAAACAATCCTTCCCCGGCTGGGATCATAGGGGGTAATCTCGACCACCACCCGGTCTCCGGGGAGGATGCGGATATAGTTCATGCGCATCTTGCCAGAGATGTAGCAGAGGATCTCAGGGCCATTGTCGAGTTGCACCCGAAATGTAGTATTGGGAAGGGCCTCACTAATCACCCCTTCAGCGCGAATTGTGTCTTTTTCCTTGGCCAAGCACTTCCTCCTAGCGTCGCTCCCGGCACTACCTTCCCACCGGCACAGGTTTCTGCATCCCCGTCAAGAGGCGAGGGCCAGACTCGGTGATCAGTACCGTGTTTTCGTAGTGGGCAGCCAGGTTGCCCTTGCCAACCGTGGCCGTCCAGCCATCCGGTAATATTACCATCTTGGCTGGGTACAGGGCAACCATGGGCTCGAAGGCCAGGGTCATGCCGGGGCGCAGCCTGGGGCCTTTGCCGGGGTCACCGTAGTTGGGAACCTGCGGATCTTCGTGCAACTCACGCCCAACCCCGTGCCCCACCATCTCGCGGATACACCACAGACCATTCTGTTTTTCCACAAAATCCTGCACCGCTGCCGCCACATCTCCAATGCGCCTGCCGGGCTGTAGAAGCTCCAGGCCCAGCCAGAAGGCTTCTTCGGTCACTCGCAGCAGCTTCTGGGCCAAAGACGAAACCTTCCCCACCGCATAGGTGCGGGCCATATCGGTGGTATAGCCATCGTGGGTGAAGAGAAAATCAATCTTGAGCAACTCCCCTTCTCGCAACGGGCGCCTGGAGGGGAAACCA
Source organism: uncultured Meiothermus sp. (assembly GCF_937863175.1). Taxonomy (GTDB): domain Bacteria; phylum Deinococcota; class Deinococci; order Deinococcales; family Thermaceae; genus Meiothermus. The sequence continues at coordinate 11,539 of NZ_CALMCQ010000010.1, forward strand.
TGCACCACCACATCGTCAATGGACATGCAGGTTGCGCTGGGATAGGGCACCTGCCCGCCTGCCCGGTAGCCAATCTGGGGGGCTTTCCCACCCACCTTCTGAATCGCCCGCAGGATCATCTGGTCGAGCTCGAGGGTTGTTGTCCCAGACCGAATATGTGGCTCCACCTCAGCAAAAATCTCGGTATGAAGCCGACCGGTTTCGGTCATCTTCTCGATTTCCCAGGGCGATTTGATGTGGATAGCCATAACGCAGAGTCTCGTCCAGTCTCGAGGGCTCTAAACCTTCACCTCTAATGCTTCCTGGATGGCAGCGTACACCTCGTCTACTGCCCCCAGACCGTTGATCTCTTTGAGGCTACCGGTTCGGGCGTAGTAGTCTACCAGCGGCTGGGTTTTGTGCAGGTACTCCACCATCCGGGCCCGGATGGTCTGTTCGTTGTCGTCCGAACGCCCCTCCTGGAGGGCCCGGCCCAGCAACCGCTTGACCAGCTCGTCCTCGGGGGCTGTAACCAACAGCACCCCCAGCAGGCGAATGTTTTGTTCAGACAGCAGTTTGTCCAGGGCTTCGGCCTGGGCCAGGGTGCGGGGAAAACCATCGAAAATGACCCTGGGGTCTGGCATGGTTGCCAGCTCCTCGCCAATAAGTCCCAGGATTATTTCGTCTGGAACCAGCTTTCCAGCATCCATGATGGGCCTGGCCAGCCTGCCCAGTTCACTACCTCGAGCCACGTGGCTGCGCAAAATATCACCCGTCGAAAGCTGCTTGAATCCCATCTCGGAGGCCAGGCGCCTGGCCTGGGTGCCCTTGCCCGCACCGGGAGGGCCTAAGAATATAACCGCCTCTGCCATAGCCATGCTCCTAGCGGGTTCTACCGCGCAACCGGCCCTTGGACAAAAAGCCCTCGTAGTTGCGCATCTGCAACTGAGCCTCGATTTGCCGCAGGGTATCGAGTGCCACCCCTACCACAATCAGCAGGCTGATGCCAGAGAAATGGAAGGCCAGGACAGTCACCCCGGTCACGTTCTGCATAATGGTCGGGAGGGCTGCCACAATTCCCAGGAAGATGGCCCCCCACAGGGTCAGTCGGGAGACGATGTGCTCCAAAAACTTAACCGTGGGGTCGCCGGGCCGGATTCCGGGGATAAAACCCCCGTACTCGCGCAGGTTCTCAGAGATTTTTCGCGGGTCGAACTGCACCGCGGTGTAAACATAAGTAAAGCCTACAATCAGCAACACCTCGATCAGCAGACCAGGGAACCGGGCGGGGGTGAAAAAGTTGGCAACAGCCTGGGCAACCGGAGACTCGGGGAACACCCCGGTGATGAAGAGAGGCAACTGGAGCAGAGCCGCAGCGAAGATGATGGGAATAACCCCCGCTGCGTTGAGCTTGATGGGGATATAGGTGGCCTGTCCGCCAAACATCTTGCGGCCCACCTGTTTGCGGGCATACTGCACCGGGATGCGCCGCTCGGCCTGCTGCACTGCGGCCATAGCACCAAACGCCACCACCACAAAGGCCAGGAAAATAATCAGGGCGATCAGGTTGACCTCGCCGGTTCGCACCAGGTCGAAGGCACGGCCCAACTGGGGCAGCCAGGCCGCCACAATACCCGCAAAAATCACCATGCTGGTGCCATTCCCGATGCCGTACTCGGTGATGCGCTCGGCCATCCACAAGAGTAGCGCGATGCCCGCAACCTGGGTGATCACCACCACGAAGTAGAAGAAGAAGCCAGGCTCCCAGCCAGGCAACAGGAAAGCCCCTTCGTTGGCGCCGAGGAAGGCCGTGGCCAGGAACAGGCCCTGTACTGCCCCCAGGGCAATACCCGCGATGCGGGTGTACTGAGTGATGATCCGGCGGCCTTCCTCACCCTCCTTTTGCAACTTCTCCAGCGCCGGGACGACGTTCACCAGCAACTGCATGATGATGGCTGCGGTGATGTAGGGCATGATGCCCAGGGCAAAGATCGAGAATTGTTCGAAGTTGCCCCCAGAAAACAGATTGACCAGGCCCAGTGCGCCCCCCGCAGGGGTTCCCAGAAACTCACGGATTTTGCTGATGTCCACCCCAGGAGTGGGGATGAAAGTACCCAACCGGTACAGCGCCAGCACCAGGAGCGTAAACAAAATCCGCTTACGCAGTTCGGGGATGATCAGCGCAGAGCGGAAGGCCGCGCGCATCTTAGGCCCCCTCGATCACGACTGCTTCGCCACCCGCAGCCTTGAGTTTTTCTATGGCGGCCTGGGAGAACTTGTGGGCATGCACCTTCACGCCCTTAGCATCACCCTGGGCCAACACCTTTACAGGGTATCCGGGGCGCACCAGGCCGGCCATGACCAGGGCTTCGGGGCTAACCTCACCGGAAGCAAAGTGTCTGGCGATGGCTCCCAGGTTGACCACCTGGTATTCCACACGCTCGAGTTCGCCATGGGAGTCGCCCTTCATGCCGCGCTTGGGCAAGCGCATCAACAGTGTAGAGCGACCGCCTTCGAAGCGGGCCGAGTTTTTGAGGCCGCCCGAACGGGATTTCTGGCCTTTATGCCCGCGCCCGGCGGTTTTACCCTTGCCCGAGCCAGGGCCACGACCCACACGCTTGGGGCGCTTGTTGGCTCCCTGGTTGGGACGAATATCGGAGAGTTTCATTATTCCACCACCTCCACCAGGTGGGAAACCTTGCGAATTTGACCGCGCATGGCAGGGTTATCCTGCACCTCGCGCACACGGTTCATCCGGGTCAGGCCCAGCACCTTGAGGGCGGCTTTCTGGTCTTTGGGATAGCCGATGGGGCTCTTGACCAGCCGAACCTTGACGGTAGCCATCAGGCCACCTCCTCGGGCCTGACAGGTGCCTTGCGCAGGCGCTTAACATCGTCCCAGGTCTGGAGTTGGCGCAGGGCTTCCATGGTCGCATAGGCGATGTTGACCGAGTTGCGTGAACCCAGCTCCTTGGTGAGGATGTCGGTGATGCCGGCCAGCTCGAGGATGGCGCGAGGCACCTGGCCGGCAATTACCCCTGTGCCCGGCGCGGCAGGGCGCAGCAAGATGGTGGAAGAACCCCAGGTCACGCTGATTTCATGGGGAATGGTGCCATTGTGCAGGGGCACCGCTACCATCTCACGCTTGGCATAGTTGTTGGCTTTTTGCACTGCCATCGGGACTTCTTTGGCCTTACCGAGGCCCAGACCCACCCGGCCTTGCCGGTCTCCGACGGCTACCAGGGCCCCAAAGCGGAAGCGGCGACCCCCCTGGTAAGTTTTGGAGGTACGGCGCACAAAGATCATCTTTTCTTCAAAATCGGTCTCAGGCATGAGTTGCTCCTTTTGGAGGCTAACGCGGCTAGCAATAGCGATTAGCTGTTTAGCTATGGGCTATGGGCTATCGGCTATTAGCTAAAACTCCAATCCCCCTTCACGGGCACCATCGGCCAGGGCCTTCACGCGCCCATGGTACTTGAACGAGCCCCGGTCAAAGACCACCTGGGCGATACCCTTGGCCCTGGCTGCCTCGGCGATGGCAGCCCCCACTTTCTTGGCCACCTCGGTCTTGTTGCCCGAAAGTTTGAGGGATTTGCTCGAGACAGCCGCCAGGGTCTGCCCCTTGCTGTCGTCAATGATTTGTGCGTAGATGTGCAGCAAGCTACGGTGAACGCTCAGGCGCAGACGACCTGAAGATTTTACGGCGTTGCGAACCCGGAACTTGCGGCGGTCTTCAGTGGACAAACGAGCCACAGATTCTCCTTCCTATGACACCCGCACCCGCCCAGCAGACAGGTGGCAGGATCCGTCTATTTACCCGCAGTCTTGCCGGGCTTGGTCTTGATGACCTCATCGGCGTAGCGAATACCCTTGGCGTGGTAGGCATCGGGGGGACGAACCGCCCGAACATTGGCGGCAACCTGTCCGACCAACTGCTTATCAATGCCTACCACCCGGATTTTGGTGGGTTCGGGCACTTCGAAGGTAATGCCCGCCGGCGGGGTCACGATGTCTTTGTGGCTGTGGCCCACGGTCAGCTCGAGGTTCTTGCCCTGCATGGCCGCGCGGTAACCCGTACCGCTGATCAGCATCTCCTTCACATAGCCTGCCGAGACCCCCTGAATGGCATTGGCAATCAGGGTACGGGTGAGACCGTGCAGACTCCGGTGGGAGCGGCTGTCGGAGGGGCGGCTCACGGTGATAGAGCCATTTTCGTTCTTTACCGCAAGGTCGGTATGAACCGGTACGGTCAGCTCACCCTTGGAGCCCTTGACCTTGACCAGCCCGGTAGAAACATCCACCGTCACACCCCTGGGCAAAGCGATGGCTTGTTTTCCGATGCGGCTCATTACCACACCTCGCAAATCACTTCGCCGCCCACGCCCAGCTTGCGGGCCTCGCGGTCGGGCAATAGACCTTTAGAGGTCGAGACAATCGCCAGGCCCAGGCCACGACGCACGTTGTGTACATTCTCGGCGGTCACATAGACCCGGCGACCCGGGCGGCTAACCCGCTGGATGTGCTGGATCACCTGTTCACGGCGGGGGCCGTATTTGAGGGTCAGGCGAAGGAAGGGTTTGCCCTCCACTTCGACCTGATCCAACCCCTTAAGAAAACCTTCCTTGACAAGGATGCTGGCGATCTGCTGCTTGAACTTGGAAGCAGGCACATCCACGCTCTCCTTGTGAACCTGGATTCCGTTGCGAATCCGGGTCAGCATATCGGCAATTGGATCACTAAGCATTGCAGAATCTCCTTCTTTTCAAGCAAGTCTGCCTGGTTTGGAGGTTTGCGGAACCCGGTCCTGGCCAAAACAGCCAGCCTGCCAGTTCAGAACATCCGCAGAACGCGCTCGAGGATTGGCCTTGCGGTATCGGGGAAAATTCACCGACCATCAAAGCAATCGTTACCAACTGGCTTTCTTGACACCGGGTAGCTGACCCTTATGGGCCATTTCGCGGAACTGAAGACGCGAGATGCCAAAGTAGCGCAGGAAAGCCTTGGAACGACCCGTCACTGCACAACGGCTCTTGTGGCGGGTGGGGCTGGCATCGCGGGGCAGTTCGGCCAGGGCGGCGTAGTCACCCGCGGCTTTGAGGGCAGCCCTCCTGGCGGCATACTTGGCGATGGTTTTTTGTTTGCGTTTCATCTTTTCGATCTGGGATTTTTTAGCCATGTGTGTTTCACCTCCTTTCTAAAGTTTCTGCTGATAGCTAAAGGCAAAGAGCGACTGGCTATCGGCTATAAACATCTACTTGCGAAACGGGAACCCGAGCAGTTCCAACAGCGCCTTGGCTTCCTCATCGGTCTTGGCCGTGGTGACTACCGCAATATCCATCCCGCGCACCGTATCCACCATATCGAAGGTGATTTCGGGGAAGATAGCCTGCTCGCGCAGGCCCAGGTTGTAGTTGCCACGACCATCAAAGGCGCCGGGGTTAACCCCACGAAAATCGCGGATGCGGGGCAGGGCGATGTTCAGAAGCTTCTCGGCGAAAATCCACATCCGGTCACCGCGCAACGTCACCCGTAGACCGATGGGCATTCCCTGGCGCAGCTTGAAGTTGGAGATGGACTTTTTGGCCTTGGTGATGGCGGGTTGTTGGCCGGTGATGAAGGCCAGCTCTTTTCCGGCCTTTTCCAGAATCCGGCTGTCTTCCTTGGCCTCACCGAGCCCCTGATTGACCACAATTTTGACCAGACGGGGGGCCGCCATGATGTTGTCATAGTTAAAGCGCTTCACCAGTTCGGGACGGATTTCTTCGGCGTAGCGTTTCTTTAGAGAAACTTCTAAAGGCATTCACAACCCCCTTATTTGGCATCCAGCACGCCATCACACTTGGCACAGACGCGGGCCTTGGTACCGTCGGGCAGCACCTTCTTGCGGATGCGGGTCGGCTTTTGGCAGCTCGGGCAGATCGGCATGACTTTAGAAGCATGGATCGGTGCTTCGCTCTCAATATAGCCCCCCTGAGGGTTGCGGGGGTTGGGGCGCACCGCACGCTTGATCATGTTTAGCCCCTCGACCACCACCATACCCTCCCTGGGCATGACGGCCTTGACTTTGCCGGTCTCACCGCGCAGTCCTTCCTTACCGGAAAGAACCACCACCGTGTCCCCTTGCTTGACGTGTACTTTGGACATTATTCCTCCGATTTTGCTTCAGGACGGGCAGAAGCATCCAGCTGCCAAATGGCAAGTGTAGCAGAAATCGTCCTAAAAAGCATCCTTTGCTCGAGGCTTGTTCGGGGTCGAAGCACGGCTGCTGCCCTCCTTTACCCCAACAAGCTGGGTGCGAGACTGGAGACCTGGAAAGCCCCCTGTGTATCGGAAACAACTTGCCTACGGCAAGAACCCGCGACCCTTCAGACCTTAGAGCACCTCTGGTGCCAGCGAGACGATCTTCATGAAACCACGTTCGCGCAGTTCACGGGCCACCGGGCCGAACACGCGGGTTCCACGGGGCTCGTTCTGGGGGTTGATGATGACGGCGGCATTGGTGTCGAAGCGAATCGAAGAGCCATCCTGCCGACGGATTTCCTTAGAAGTGCGCACAACTACCGCCTTGACCACCTCGCCCTTCTTGACCATGCCCCTGGGAATGGCTTCCTTGACCGAGGCCACGATCACATCGCCCACCCCGGCATATTTACGGAAGTGCCCACCCATCACCCGGATACAGGCGATTTTGCGTGCGCCGGTATTGTCGGCGACTTCCAGCACGGTTTCTTGCTGTATCACGCCTTACCACGCTCCTTGCGTAGCTGGTAGCGCTCGACCAGATCCATACGGCCTTCCTCGAGGCGTCCCACCACCACAAATTTCTTGTTTTTCGAGATCGGGGTTGCTTCCTTAATCTCGACGATGTCGCCCAGCTTGTACTGATCGGTCTCGTCGTGGGCAAGGTACTTTTTGGACTGCTTGATGACCTTGCCGTACAGCGGGTGTTGCATCTGGCGCTCGACCAGAACCGTGACGGTCTTCTGCGCCTTATCGCTCACCACCACGCCAGTCAGAACTTTTTTAGGCATGTTTGCTCCTTTAACTGCCGAGGTCTGAGGTGAAAAGGTATGCATAAGCGAGTTGAACATCTGCTCTGGCCTTTTCACCCCTCCACACGGTCTAGGCTTTCTTGGCTCGAGGCTTCTTTACGGCTTTACTGGCAGGCCTGGCCTGGGCCTGGCTCACCACTTCAATGCCTTTGGCCTTCTCACCCAACACGGTCATCATGCGGGCAATCTCACGCCGGGCCTGGGCCATCCGGTGGTTTTTGTCGAGCTGTCCGATGCTGGACTGAAAGCGCAACTCCATCAACTCTTTTTTGGTGTCTTGAATGCGCTTTTGCAGTTCTGATACGGGCAGCTTGCGCAGCTCACTGGGCTTCGTCGTAGGCATCGCGTTTCACCACCTTGGTTTGCATGGGCAGCTTGTGTCCGGCCAGACGAAGGGCTTCACGAGCCTGGTCTTCGGTCACACCTGACACTTCAAACATCACCCGGCCCGGCTTCACCACGGCCACATAACCCTCTACGTTCCCCTTTCCCTTGCCCATCCGGACCTCCAGAGGCTTCTTGGTGAAGGGTTTATCCGGGAAGATGCGAATAAAAATCTTACCCCCCCGGCGAAAATGCCGTACCATCGCCACACGGGCGGCTTCGATCTGCTGGCTGGTAACCCAGGTGGGTTCCATAGCCACCAGGCCCCACTCGCCAAAAGCCACATAATCGCCCCCTTTGGCGGTGCCACGCATCCGGCCACGGTGGGCTTTGCGGTATTTCATGCGTTTGGGCATCAACATGGGCTATCCCCCTTCCTTGGTCGAAGCACCGGCCTTGCGCACCGCCGAGCGGCGGCGGGGCTTGCCGTCCTCGCGATCCCGCTTGGGAGCCGCCGGACGGGCGGCTGGTGCCGCACCCGGCACAATCTTTTTTCCGCCAATCACCTCACCCATGAACACGTACGCCTTGACCCCCAGCGAACCATAGGTGGTCTCGGCTCGAGCAGTACCGTAGTCAATATTGGCCCGCAGGGTGTGCAGGGGCACCCGGCCTTCGGCGGCCCACTCGACACGGGCCTGTTCGGCCCCGCCAATGCGGCCCGAGACCACAATCTTGGCCCCCTGGGCACCGGACTCGCGCACCCGCTGGACAGCCTGCTTGATGCTGCGGCGCACCGCGAAGCGGCGTTCGATCTGCTCGGCGACGCGCTGGGCTACCAAGGGTGCAGACAGGTTGGGGTTGCCCACTTCCTGGACATTCAGGGCCACGGTCTTACCGGGGAACTTGCCTTGCAAGGTTTCGCGTATGCGCTTGATGGTTTCGCCACCGCGCCCAATCACCACGCCAGGCTTAGCGGCATAAACGGTGATGGCAATGTTGTCGGCAGCACGCTCCACATCTATACGGGCCAGACCCGCAGGACGTAGCTCTTTCTCGATGGTGCGGCGGATCACGCGGTCGTCCTGGATGACTTTGGCATAAGCCTTCTTGCCCGCGTACCAGCGCGACTCAAACTCGCGGGTGATACCCAGGCGCAAGCCGATGGGATTGATCTTGTTACCCATTTTTCTCCCCCACGATGATGGTGATATGGCTGGTACGCTTTTTGATCATGTTGGCGCTCCCACGGGCACGGGGCAGCATCCGCTTAATGGCTGGGCCTTCATCCACAAAAGCTGCCTTGATGAAAATCTGGTCTTCGATCATGTTTTTGCGGTCATCGTTCATGCCGTTGGCGGCAGCCGACTCGAGCACCTTGGCCACGATCTCTGAGGCGCGATGCGGGGTGTATTTGAGGATGGCACGGGCTTCCTCAAGGTTTTTCCCCCGGATCAGATCTACCACCAGCCGCACCTTCTGCGGCGACATACGGATGTGCCGGGCTGTGGCCTGGGCATAGGTATGGGCTGTTTCACTCTTGAGGGCCTCGCTTTGTTGGCGCAACGACATCCTGGCATAGCGTTGCAAGCCCGCCGAGCCAGGAAGGTGAACATCACGGAGGTCATTGCGAATATCCTTGCGTTCACTCTTTCTCAAACGACGTTTGGCTTCCATAGTTCACCTCCTCACTTCTTGACAGCGGTCTTGGCCTCGCGGCTATGGCCTTTGTAGGTGCGGGTCGGGGAAAACTCCCCGAGTTTGTGCCCCACCATCTGCTCGGTCACGTAGACCGGGACGTGCTGCTTGCCGTTGTACACCGCCAGGGTATGGCCGATCATCTCGGGCACAACGGTGCTACGACGGCTCCAGGTTTTGATCACCCGCTTTTCGCCTTTGGCGTTCATCGCCTCGACTTTTTCCAGCAGGTGGCCTTCCACGAAAATTCCTTTTTTCAAGCTGCGTGGCATAGTTCACCTCTATTTGCGACGAGACACGATGAGCGCGCTCGAGGGCTTCTTCTTCTTCCGGGTCTTGAGACCTTTGGCCTGCTGGCCCCAGGGCGATACCGGCGGACGGCCCCGGGGGGCGCGGCCTTCACCACCGCCGTGCGGGTGGTCTACCGGGTTCATAACCGTACCGCGCACGTGGCACTTGCGACCTTTGTGGCGGTTGCGCCCAGCCTTGCCGATCACGATGTTTTTGTGGTCACCGTTGGAGACCACCCCGATGGTAGCAAAGCACTCCCCGTGTACCTTGCGCAGCTCGCCCGAGGGCAGGCGCAGGATCACGTAGTCGCCTTCACGGCCCTGTACCTGCACGCTGGTGCCGGCGCTGCGGGCCATTTTGGCCCCCTTGCCGGGCTCGAGTTCGACGGCATGAATCACCGTGCCAACCGGGATAAAGCGCAAGGGCAGGGCATTCCCCACCGCAATGGTGGCTTCGGGGCCGCTTCTGATGGTGCGGTCCACGCTCAGGGCATCGGGGGCCAGGATGTAGCGTTTTTCGCCATCGCGGTAGAAC
>NZ_CALMCQ010000011.1 GCF_937863175.1 uncultured Meiothermus sp.
TGTAGTCGCCCAGGTCTTTGATCGGCTTGTCCAGCGCCAGGCGCTTGGGGTCAATGGTGATCTGGTGTTGGGCTTCCAGCGCGGTGGCAATCTCCCGGCTGGTAACGGAGCCGTAAATCTTCTGGTCGCCAGCCTTGACCTTGAGGGTCAGGGTGATGGGTTCCAGAAGCTCCTTCAGGCGCTCGGCCTCGGCTTTGCGGGTGGCAGCCTTCCTGGCCTGGGCCCGAATTTTGGCTTCCAGGGTCTTCAGGTTGCTCTCGGTAGCCAGGGTCGCGATCCCACGGGGCAGGAGGTAGTTGCGGGCATAGCCCGGTTTCACATTAATCACTGCCCCCACGTCGCCGAGGTTTTCCATAGGTTCAAGCAGAATTACTTTCATCTTCAGTATTCTCCTGTTGGTCGGCCTTTTGGGGCGGGAACCCACCCCTTCAGACCGACCGATCCCCTATTTGCGAACCAGCTTGTCGGTGAAGGGTAGCAGGCCCATCATGCGGGCGCGCTTGATGGTGCGGGCCAGTTTGCGCTGATCCTGGGCGTCCAGTCCGGTACGGCGACGGGGCAGAATTTTGCCGGTCTCGGAGAGAAAGCGCTTGAGAATATCCACGCTCTTGAAATCGTTGAGGTCGAAGGCCCCAACGGCTGCGGCTACTTTGGGCTTGCGGCCACGGCGCATACCGCGCTCGCCACGCTCACCCCGCTCACGATCCTGGCGGTCGCCCTTGGGGCCACCACGGTTAGACATCTTCTTGGTGCTCAAAACGGCAAATCCTCCTCAGGTGGGAAATCGTCTACCAAGCCTTCATCAATATCTACCTTGCCCGCACGGCCTTTGGCTGCTGTTGCAACACTTTGGGAACTGTTTCCACCTGTGCTTTGTCCAGTTCCACGGGCAAGTCGCTCGAGGCGGCTCAGCTCTACACGGGTGGTGTAGCGCCGGGTGCCATCTTGAGCGGTCCAGGAGTCGTTTACCAGGCGTCCGATTAGGAACGCTCCGTCTCCTTTTTTGAGTTCTGCCGCAAACTCGGCCAGCTCACGCCAGGCCTGAGCTTCGACGTAGTGCACCTTTTCCTGATCGCCGCCCTGGCGGGTGGTGAACTTTTCGTTCACGGCCAGCGAAAGGCGGGTCACGGCGGTTCCCTGGGGGGTGTAGCGCAGTTCGGGGTCGCGGGTCAGATTGCCCACCAGCATCACGTGGTTGAGGCCGTCTTTCAGGCGCTCCTGTCCACGGGCATCGGTTACGGTCACCTGACCCCGCTTGCCTTCCAGGCTCACAATCTCCATGCGGTCGGCGCGTATTTCCAGGCTGCTTTTTTTCTGACCCTCCTGTTCCCAGGAGCGGTACTCGAGCTTGCCTTCCACAAAGAGCGCCATGCCCGCTTTCAGGGTGTCGCCCCAGAACTCCGCACTTTTGCCCAGCAGTTTGATGCGGTGATACCAGGCCGGTTCGCGGGTCTGGCCCTGCTCGTCGGTCACGACATCGTTGCCAGCCAGATTGAGTTCCATCACGGCCAGTCCGCCTGCGGTGTAGCGCAGTTCGGGGTCCTGGGTCAGGGTGCCTACGAGGGTAACGCGGTTGAGGCCTCGAGCCATATCAATCAGTCCTTTTTCGTTTCGGTCCTTGCTTCAGTCTATCTCTTCTGGCGCTTGGCAGTTCGCTTTCAGCCTTTAGCTTAGGGCCTACGGCGGGTTGCGTATCGCTGCCTTTGAGTTCCATTACGGTCTCTGGCCTCAGAACTCAGGTCGAGCCAAACAGCTTATTTCTTCTTCTTGTTGCTGTTTCGCCATTCGGGACGGTCGCGGAGGATGGTTACACGACGTACATGGTCGCGCAAGCGCAGTTCTCGCTGCAGCGCGGTATTGCTCGCCCCGGCCATTTCCACCGTGTAGAAGAGCACATTGCCTTCGGGGTCTTTCTGGATGGGATAGGCCAGGCGGCGGTTTCCCCAGTCATCGGTGTTCTTGATGTTGGCACCGTGACGCTCGAGGGCGGCTTTAATGATGTCTTTCTCCTGGACAGCCTGGGCCCCATCAAGGTTGGGGTTGAGAATCACATTGACTTCGTATTGCGGCATATTCACCTCGCTTTCTGGATCGACTGTGCCGGAGCTGGTTGCCAGCCGGGTACACCACCAGCCAGCGACCCCACCGGGTCACGCAAGCTGAGAGTATATCAGATGAGCGTCAGAAGGGCCAATTAATCAATATGGGTATCGGACAACCGGGCTGCCCAGACCCGCTGGCACATAAATCCCGACGGCAGACCACGGCTGGCACCCCACTGCGATGAACCGATCGTCTTCGGGCAAACAGGGCCTTATGTCTTTCCCCAATCTTCAGTATCATGAAGCAGGTTCTAATAGAGCACCATACCGAGGAGTATCCCTGCCGTTTATGCGTAAGAAACCAGCCGCAAAGCGTTCTCCTTTCTCTTCCCTGTCTAAAAAAGAGCTGGATCGGCGGCTCAAAGAGGCCACCATGCTCAAGCAAATTGTGGCCACTTCGGGGGCACCCCTCGACCCATTAACTGTACTGAACGTTATTTGTAGTGAACTCACGGCAGTGGTGGGGGTACAGCATGCGGGGTTTGCCCGGCTTTCGGAAGATGGGCGCTACCTGACCATCGTTTCGGAATTTGGTACAGGACAGGCCCGCAACACCAACGACCGGATCTCCCTCGAGGGCAACGAGATCAGCATACAGGTCATGCGCGAACGCAAGCCGGTCTCGGTGTCGGACGCCCAAAATGACCCCCGCATGGGTGCCGGGCGCGAGGTGGCCAGGCGGTTTGGCGTGGTTTCGATGCTGCTGGTGCCCATTCTGGCCGGTGACCGGGTGTTGGGAACGTTAGGGCTCGATAGCTACGAACCCAGGGAGTTTGGCGCAGACGAGGTCGAGATCGTGATGGCTGCCTCCAGCGCTGCCGCTCCCCTGCTGGAGAACGCCCAACTCTTCGAACAACTGCGCAGCGAGCTGGCCGAGCGCAAGCGAGCCGAGTGGGAATTGCGCCAGTCGCGCGCACTCTACCAGGAGCTGGTCAATTCGCTAGGTGGGATCGTCTGGGAGGCCGAATTCCAGAAAGATACCCTGGTCTTCACCTTTGTGAGCCGCCAGGTCGAGCGGGTGCTGGGCTACCCGGTGGATCGCTTTTTGGGCCCCCGCGAAGAAAGCGTCTGGCCCCGGGTGCTCTATCCGATAGACTTCGAGATGGTTTCCCAGCGCCTGCGCAACCTCTCGGTAGCCCTGGAAACCACCGAGATCGAGTATCGCGCTTTTGACAAAGAGGGTCGCATGCACTGGTTCCAGGATCGGGTCACTGCCATGCGAGAGTCCAGTGGTGGCACCCGGCTGCGTGGCCTGATCGTGGACGTGACCGAGCACAAACGGGCGGTTCGCCTCGAGCGCGACCGCAACCTGGCCCTGGAGATGATCGCGAGGGGCTCCGAACTCGAGGACATCCTCACCGCTACCATTGAAATGCTCAGCTCCCAGCTACCCGAAGTCGCCTGCGCGATCCAGATCGCCAAGGGTGAAAACCTGAACACCGTTGCCAGCCACGGTATGCCCGAGGTAGTGCGGCATTTTCTCGAGACCAGCCCCATTGGCCCCTTTGGGCACAACGCACCAGAGGGCGAAAAATCCGAGGTCGAAAACCTCGACCTCAAAGAGAACCTCCCCCCCGAAGTGCGCCGGGCGCTGCTGGTAGCCGGTTTTCGCCACGGCCTGACCCTGCCCATCCGCACCAAGGAAGGGGTTCTGGGGGCCCTGAGCGTGTTGGGGCCAACCCCGCTGGAATCCGATAGCCGCGCCATCCACGCCACCGCCGATCTGGCCGCTATTGCTGTTGACCGCCAGGCCCTGATTGAGGAACTGGAATACCAGGCCACCCACGATGTCCTGACCAAACTGCCCAACCGTATGCTCTACCAGGAACGCCTGATCCAGGCCATGGCCCGGGCCCAGGAAAAAGACCGCCTGGTAGGGGTGATTTATATTGACCTGAACGATTTCAAGCAGGTCAACGATACCTTCAGCCATGCCACCGGCGACGAACTTTTGCGCAGCATCGCCCGCCAGCTTAGCCTTTCGGTACGGGCCACCGACTCGGTTGCACGCCTGGGGGGCGACGAGTTCGGGGTGATTCTGGCCGACCTTCCCTCGGTCGAGATGGCCGAGCGTCTGACCGAAAAAATCGCCCACGAAGTCAATACCAGTGTGCGCATCGGCAACCGCGCCCTCGAGGTAACCGCCTCAATTGGCCTGGCCATCTACCCGCGCGACGGCAGCGACCCCGACACCCTCTACCGCCATGCCGACCACGAAATGTACAAGGCCAAGGGGCATGACGCTGGCAAAGGCTCAGGCTAAGAACAAAGCCCGGGACGGCTTAACCCCAGCCAATACTGCCGCCGTCTCCTGCCCCAGCAAGGCCCCCACCACGTTTCCGGTTCCGCTGTAGGCGCCGATAGCCCAGACCCCAGGCCGCACCTCCTGGGCAATCGGCAAGCCGGTCAGGGTATACGCCACCGGGGCCGCCCAGCGATGGGTGATGGGAGCCTGGATACCCAGTTGATGGAGGAGTTGTTCCAGGTGCAGCTGTACGTTTTCACCGGGTTCATCTAGCGTTGTCCACTCTGCTTCGCCCCCTGCGTCCCGCATCCCACCCAGGGCAATGCGGCCATCGGGCAGTTGTTGCCAGTAGTCGTAGCCCCAGCGCCGGTATACAGGCCGGGCAAAGCGTGCTTTTACAGGTGCAGTGGCCAGCATCTGCAAACGGGCGGTGCGTACCCGGCCTTCGAGTTCCGGCAGCACCTGCTCGAGCCTGCCATCTACGGCCACCAGTACCCTCTGACAGTGAACCCGCCCCCTGGGGGTCTCTACCTCCTGGCCGCTGATCTGCAGGGCCGGGCTATCTTCAAAAAGCCTGGCCCCAGCTTCCAGTGCTTGTTGGGCCAGCATTCTACAACGCAACAAGGGGTTGAAGGCAGCATCCCCTGGGATCAGCAACCCCTGCCCTTCCGGGCCATCGTAGGGCTCGGCAGCAAACCCATCGGCCCGCAGGGCTTGCAGATGGGCTGTGCAGTCTTGCAGTTCGTCCTCCGAGGCGGCAATTCGCAACGAACCCACCCGCCTTATGGCCTGGGGGGTCTCGGCCATCATCCGTGAAATCTGGTCGAGGGTGGCCTGGTAGATGCTTTTGGCAAAGTCGCGTCCGTGTTCGGCCACGCTCTGGTGGTAGAACCTGGCAATCCCCGCCAGCAAAAACCCCCCGTTCCGGCCTGCCGCGCCAGCCGCTACCGTGCCTGCTTCTATCCCCACCACTTTTCGGCCCAGCCGCAACAGCTCGAGCACCGCCGCCAGCCCCGAGCCGCCCAGCCCCACCACGCAGATCTCGGTCTCGAGGTTTTCTTCCAGACGTGGCAAGGTCTGCCAGTTTCCATCTTCCCAGACAGGTGTGCTCACCGCTACAGCATAGCTCTTTGCACGCCAGCCAGCCATCGGTTAGATTGCCCTCCTGTGCAACTCGAGGCCATAAAACCCGCGATAAGACACCTCGGGCTGGATACCCTGGGCCGTGAGCATTCGGCTGTTAGCTTTTACTGGTGGAGGTGAAGGGATTTGAACCCCCGACCTTGTCCTTGCAAAGGACCTGCTCTCCCGCTGAGCTACACCCCCAAAAGACCCTTTGTGCTGCTTTACCTAGAGGCTGATAGCCAAAACAGCCGTAGCAAGTATAGCAGCAGTTTAGCCAACTGGCAAACGCTGGCGTGCTTTTGAAAGACTTGCCTCCATTGATCTGGATACAAATGTTCGACTGTTCAGGCACTCACTGGCTGGTATGATAGATTGAGTCCATGAAACAACCAGGACTGCTTCTGGTAAGTTTGACGTTTTTGGGCAACGTCGTCCTTACCATCACTGCCAGTGGGGCAGTGTGCCGCACCAGCAACCCGGTCAATAGCGGCGCACCAGGAGAGACCACCGAAGCTATGGTTAGCTGCACCCGGTAGCCAAAACCCCCCAACCTCGCTACCCCCGACTGTTCAAAAGGCGTCTCCTTGAGCTATACTTCTTCTTTGGGTGTGCCATCAGGATCTTTCGAGGTTAGGGAACGGTACTCAAAGAGATGCCCCGGAACGCACAAATGAACGCCCGCTCCAACCGTCCCGTCAGGAGAAAACATGGCAGCAAACGTAAGTATAAAGGAACTGCTCGAGGCTGGGGTGCACTTCGGCCACGAGACCAAGCGCTGGAACCCCAAGATGAAGCGCTACATCTACGCCGAGCGCAACGGAATTTTCATCATTGACCTGCAGAAGAGCATGGTCGAGCTCGAGCGCACCTTCAAGTACGTGCAGGATCTGGCCATGCGGGGGGCGACCATCCTTTATGTGGGCACCAAGAAACAGGCCCAGGAAATTGTGCAGCAGGAAGCCGACCGCGCGGGTATGCCCTATGTCAACCAGCGCTGGCTGGGGGGGATGCTGACCAACTTCCGCACCATCACCGCCCAGGTCAACCGCCTCTCGGAGCTCGAGGCCCTCTTCGCCTCGGAGGATATCAAAGAACGGGTCAAGACCGAACAGGTGCAGCTCCAGCACGAGCTCGAGCGCCTGCAAAAGAACCTCGGCGGCTTCCGCAAGCTGCGCCGCCTGCCCGATGCCATTTTTGTGGTAGACCCCACCAAAGAAGCCATTGCGGTCAAGGAAGCCCGCAAGCTGGGCATCCCGGTGATCGCCCTGGCCGATACCGACTCCGACCCCGATGTCTGCGACTATATCGTGCCCGGCAACGACGACGCGATACGTTCGATTCAGCTGGTGGTCAACCGCATGACCGACCTGATTGTGGAGGCCCGTGGGGGTGGGCGTGAAATCCCCCCCACCGAAACCACCAGCACGGTGCCGGTAGCAGAAGCGTGAGAAGCTGTCTCAGATCCGAGGTCGCATCTCGCAAGCCGGACGACCTGAGACCTGAGACCTGTGACGAGGACTCATATGACCCAACTCGAGCAGATCAAAAAACTACGTGAACAGACCGGCGCAGGCATGACCGATGTCAAAAAAGCCCTGGAGGACGCTGGCTGGGAGATGGAGAAAGCCACCACCCTGCTGCGCGAGCGGGGTGCCTTGAAGGCTGCCAAGAAAGCCGACCGCGAGGCCCGCGAAGGCATTATTGGCTCCTACATCCACCACAACCAGCGGGTAGGGGTGATGGTCGAGCTCAACTCCGAGACCGACTTCGTAGCCCGCAACGAGGAGTTCCAGCGGCTGGCCAAAGACCTTGCCATGCACATCGCCATGGCCAACCCCCGCTATGTGAGTATCGAGGAAGTTTCGCCAGAAGACCTCGAGAAGGAAAAGGCCATCTACGTTCAGCAACTCCTCAACGAAGGCAAGCCGCAAAACATTGCCGAAAAAGCTGCCGAAGGCCGCATCAAGAAATTCTACGAGGAGATGGTGCTCCTGGAGCAGCCCTTCGTTAAAGACGACAAAATGAAGGTGGGCGAACTCATCAAATCCGCTGTGGCCAAGATTGGCGAGAATATTCAGGTCAAGCGCTTCAGCCGCTTCGAGGTAGGAGCGTAGCCAATGCTACAGACCGAGGGTCGAGAGTCGAAAGACTTTCGGCCCTTTTTCTTTGGGTATGGGGGGTCGTATGAAGTATAAGCGGGTTTTGCTCAAACTTTCGGGGGAATTCCTTACCGGCAATGGCTTCGGCATACAGCCCGGGGCCACCCAGGCCCTGGCCCAGGAAGTCGCAAAGGCCCACCAGTTGGGAGTACAGGTTGCCATTGTGGTGGGGGGTGGCAATTTCTGGCGCGGGGCCAAACAGGGCGTTGGAATGGATCGGGCCAGCGCCGATTACATCGGGATGCTGGGCACCATCATGAACGCCCTGGCCTTGCAGGATGCCCTCGAGTTCATCGGTGTACCCACCCGCGTCCAGACCGCCCTGACCATCCAGCAGGTCGCCGAGCCCTACATCCGCCGCCGGGCCATCCGGCATCTGGAAAAAGGCCGGGTGGTGATATTTGGCGGCGGTACCGGGAACCCTTACGTAACCACCGATACTGCTGCCGCCCTGCGCGGCCTGGAAATGAATGTGGATGCAGTGCTGATGGCCAAAAACAAGGTAGATGGGGTCTACAGCGACGACCCCCGCAAAAACCCCGGCGCCATAAAATATACCGACCTGACCTACCACCAGGCCCTGGTGGAAGGTCTACAGGTGATGGATGCTACTGCCATGGCCTTGTGCCAGGAACAAAACATGCCAATCGTGGTTTTTGATATGTTCAGCGAAGGCAATCTGGAAAAAATTATCAAGGGCGAGCAGGTGGGAACCCTGGTACATAGCTAGGGTGGAAGATCAAAGACCGGGCGCCGAAGACCGAAGACCCGTAGCCCCCGCAGCCTTTGGGTTATTT
>NZ_CALMCQ010000012.1 GCF_937863175.1 uncultured Meiothermus sp.
AGGAGGCCCTGGCCCAGGCCCAGACGGTGGGTCTGGCCCTGCTCGAGCACTGGCAGACCAGAGCCAGCCACCGCCGCATCCCCACTGTCCAGCGCTTGGAACAGCGCCGCGATATCGCTGAGGCGATTTTTAATACAGCCCTGGACCAGGATTGCGACCTGATCGTGATGGGCACCCACGGGCGCACCGGGCTGCCCAGGTTGCTGCTGGGCAGCGTGGCCGAACGGGTAACCCGACTGGGGCCTCTGCCGGTGTTGCTGGTACGGGGTGGGGATGGGGGAGCATCCCGGTTCAAGCGTATTCTGGTAGCTACCGACGGCAGCGAGTACTCCCAGGAGGCCCTGCGTTACGCCGATGGGCTGGCTGGCCAGCTGGAAGCCCGTCTCTCACTCTTATATGTAGTGCCCGACGTCACCCGGATGGCGGTGGGAACGGGGCGAACCTGGATGTACACCAGTGCAAAACAGCTTCAGGCCCAGCTTCAAGAAGAGCAGCAGCGCCTGCGCGAACAGGGCGAGTTCATTCTCGAGGAAGCCCAGAAGTACTGCACCCACTGCAATAATGTAGAGCCCCTGCTGCGTGAAGCCCCCCACCACCAGATCAGCCTGCGCATCCGCGAGGTGGCCGATGAGCAGAGGGCCGACCTGATCGTGCTGGGCACCCACGGCCACAGCGGCTGGAAAAAGTTCTTTCTGGGCAGCGTGGCCCGCGACGTGGCCCATCTGGCCCGGCAGCCGGTGCTGCTGGTGCGCAAGCCCTCGAGCACACCCGACGAAGTCTATCTTCCCGCCCCCGGCGAGTGACCAGCGTGCAAAGGAGGCCCTGTGTACAAAAAAATCTTGATTCCTACCGATGGCAGTCGCTGTAGTGAGGATGCTGCCCATTACGGCCTTAAACTGGCTGCCCGTCTAGGTGCTGAGGTGGTCGTCCTGCACGTGCTCGAGCCCTTTACCGGAACCCTCGTATCCCCCAGCAGCATTCCCTACTACGCCGATCTGGAGCGCGATGTGCAGGTGGCGGGACGGCAGGCCCTGGCCAAAGTGGAGGCCGGGGCACAGGAGCTAGGGGTTAGCAGCCATGTCCAGCAGCGCAAAGGCCGGGCCACCGAGGTGATTGTAGAGGTGGCTCGGGATTACGACCTGATCGTGATGGGAAGCCACGGGTACGGGATGCTGGATCGGCTACTGCTGGGCAGTGTAGCCATCAGTGTGCTGCACAAAAGCCCCAGGCCGGTGCTGGTGGTGCGAGAGGGGGTCAAGACCGATGGAGTCCAGCAGCTTCTGCTGCCCACCGACGGTAGCAAAAGCAGTGAGCCCGCGCTACGGCAGGGGCTCGAGCTCGCCAGAGCCCTGGGCGCGAACGTGACCCTGCTGTATGTGGTGGAAGGAATGTACCGCTACCTGGGGCCGGAAGCCGCCATCTACCCGGTGGCCGACGGACTCGAGGCCGGTTTCATGGATATTGGGCAGCAAGCCCTCGGCCTGGCCAAAGAGCTGGCCGATGCGGTGGGGGTGGTGGCCCAGACCCGGCTGGCGGTGGGAAATGCTGTTGACCACATCCTGGCCGAGGCCAGGGTTCACGACCTGGTGGTGATGGGCACCCACGGACGCAGTGGGCTGGATCGGTTCTTGCTGGGTTCAGTGGCCGAGGGGGTGCTACGCCGTAGCGAAAAGCCGGTGCTGGTGATCCCCGGTCGCGACCGCCCCAAAGGAGTCGCATGACCGGCCAAATATTAAGAGGTCTCAGCCAGACCGAAGCGGAGCGCAGGCTGACTGAGTATGGTCCCAACAGCCTGCCCGAAAAGCCCCCCGAGTCCCTCTGGCGTCGGACTTTGCGGCAGTTCCAGAGTCCTTTGATCTATATCCTGCTCTTTGCCCTGGCAATGAAGCTGATTCTGTGGATTTTCGAGGGGGCGCCCGGCTTTCCCTACGAGGCTGTCTTGATCGGGGGAATTCTGCTGTTCAATGCGGGCATGGGCGTCTGGCAGGAGAGCAAGTCCGAGGCTGCTCTGCGTAAACTCAAGCAGCTTTCTGCCCCGCTGGTCTGGGTCGAGCGCGATGGGCAGTGGCAGCATATCCAGAGCCACTTGCTGGTGCCGGGCGACCTGCTGCGCCTCGAGGCCGGCGACCGCATTCCTGCCGATGCGGTATTGCAGGAGGGTGGCCCGGCGGTAGACGAGTCCGTGCTGACTGGCGAGAGCCTTCCGGTAGAGAAAACCCCCCCTGACGAGCTGTATAGCGGCACCCTGCTGGTACGGGGCAAGGTTTTTGCCCAGGTAGCACGCACCGGGGCCACGAGCGCACTGGGCCGGCTGGCCGTGATGCTGGGCGATGTGAAGGCCGACCCCACCCCCCTCGAGCGCCGTCTGCACCGTTTTGGCCACCAGATTGCCCAGGTGGTGCTGGCAGTGGCCTTTCTCATGGCCCTGGGGGGGCTAATTTTCGAGGGCTGGCACCGGCTCGATGAGGTGCTGTTGTTCGCGGTAGCCCTGGCGGTGGCAGTGGTTCCCGAAGGTCTGCCAGCGGTACTCACCCTGACCCTATCGCTGGGGGTGGAACGGATGGCCGGGCGCAAGGCAGTGGTACGGCGGCTCTCGGCGGTCGAGACCCTGGGCTCGGTCACGGTCATAGCCACCGACAAGACCGGCACCCTGACCGAGAACCGCATGGAGGTGCGGGCCGTGGATAGCCCCAACCCTAAGGTGGCGCTCAGGGTGTGCGTTCTGGCCAACGATGCCGACTTTCAGGTCGGTGATCCCATGGATACTGCCCTGCTGGCCTATGCCCGGAGCCAGGGCCTGAATCCCGAGGCGATAAGAGCCCGGCACCCCCGCCACAGTGAGCGGCCCTTCGAGAGTGAGCACCGGTTCATGCGGGCGACGGTGCGGGATGAGACCGGGCTGATCAGCTACCTCAAAGGTGCGCCAGAGGTCCTGTTGGAACGCTGCGGGCTTACTCAGGCCGAGCTCGAGTCCTGGCAGGGCAAGGCTGCTGCGTATGCTGCTGAAGGCTACCGGGTGTTGGGTCTGGCCTGGGGAGAGGGGGAGCGGGAAGACACGCTGGCCTTTGCCGGCCTGGCCCTGTTCTGGGATCCGCCCCGTCCAGAGGTGCCTGGTGCCATCGAGCAGGCTTTGGAAGCCGGAATCCGCGTACTGATGATTACCGGTGACCACCCTGCTACCGCCCTGGCGATTGCCCATCAAGTAGGTATCCGTGGAGACCGGGTGCTGACCGGTGAAGACCTCGAGGAGTTTACCCCCGAAGCGCTCGACCAGGCTCTGGATGAGGTAAATGTCTTTGCGCGGGTTCGGCCCGAACACAAGCTGCGCCTGGTAGACGCGCTCAAAGCACGGGGCGAGATCGTGGCCATGACCGGGGACGGGGTCAACGACGCACCCGCGCTCAAGCGCTCGGACGTGGGGGTGGCGATGGGGCAGCGCGGCTCAGATGTGAGCCGTGAGGTGGCGGATCTGGTACTCCTGGACGATAATTTTGCCACTATCGTGGCCGCCATTGAGGAGGGGCGCAGCATCTACGAGAACATCCAGAGCTTTATCCGATTCCTCTTCTCGACCAATGTGGCCCTGCTGCTGCTGGTCATTCTGGGCCTGCTAGCAGCGGTGATGCTGGGTATCTACGACGCTGCTGGAGCACTTTTCCTGCCTCTCACAGCGGTGCAACTGCTCTGGATCAACATGATCACTGGCGGCCCTCCAGCGCTGGCCCTGGGCCTGGACCGCAACCCTGGGGTTATGCGGCACCCCCCCCGCGACCCCAGAGCCCCACTGCTGGACCGACCCTCTCTGGTTTTCATCGTGGTAACTGGGGTCATCAAGGCGGTGCTGGGGGCCGTTCTGCTGGTCTACTTGTACCTGCGGGGGGCGGGCCTCGAAGCCGTACGCAGCTCGGTTTTTCTGTATGAGGTGCTGGGTCAGCTCATATTCGCCTACCCTTCGCGCAGTGTGCGCCTGCAACCACTGCCCAATGCCTGGTTGAACTGGAGCATCCTGGGCGTGCTGGGCCTGATGGCGCTGGCATTCTTACTACCCCAGGGCCGCTCCTTGCTGGGGCTTTCCTGGCTTACCCAGGAACAGATGCTCTGGGTGCTGCTGGCAACCCTGCTGACCTGGGGTAGTGCGGTTCTGACTGCACTCTATTTCCGCAGGCAGAGGAGGTGATGAGAGAGTTTGGAGAATTCATCACGACCCGCGAGAGACCCTGCCTGGGCAGATTTGCTGACCAGGTCTGGTGTGGCCGGAGCAAGGTTACTGATGGAGGTGGTTTTATGGCCAACAAGATGAAAGCAGCCGTCGTGTACGAGTTCGGCAAGCCCCTGGTTATAGAGGATCGGCCCATCCCGGAGCCGCAAGAAGGACAGATTCTGGTTAAGATCATGGCCAGTGGAGTCTGCCACACCGATGTGCATGCTGCCGATGGCGACTGGCCGGTAAAGCCGACCCTGCCGCTAATACCCGGCCACGAGGGGGTGGGCTTTGTGGCGGCAGTGGGCAAAGGGGTCACGGCAGTGCGTGAGGGTGACCGGGTGGGGATCCCCTGGCTACACTCCGCATGCGGCTGTTGCGAACACTGCCTGACCGGCTGGGAGACCCTCTGTCACAAACAGATGAATACGGGATATACCGTCAATGGTGGCTACGCCGAGTATGCCCTGGCCGACCCCCGGTTTGTTGGCCAGTTGCCAGGCCAGGTTACGTTTGGTGAGATTGCCCCCATTCTGTGTGCAGGGGTGACGGTCTACAAAGGGCTCAAAGAGACCGAAGCAAGACCAGGGCAGTGGGTCGCAGTATCCGGTATTGGTGGCCTGGGGCATGTAGCGGTGCAGTATGCCCGGGCGATGGGTCTGCGCGTGGTGGCGATAGACATCGCCGAGGACAAACTCGAGCTAGCCCGTAAACTGGGGGCCGAACTGAGCATCAATGCCGCAAAGACCGACCCGGTGGCCGAGGTGCAGCGCCTTACTGGTGGCGTACACGGCGCCCTGGTGACGGCAGTATCCAACACGGCTTTCCGGCAGAGCCTGGGGATGGTTCGCCGCCGGGGGACGGTCTCGTTTGTTGGCCTTCCGCCCGGCGACTTCCCCACCCCCATCTTTGACGTGGTGCTCAAGCGCATCACCTTGCGTGGCTCGATTGTGGGAACCCGCCAGGATCTGCAAGAGACCCTCGAGTTTGCCGCAGCAGGACAGGTCAAGGCCCAGGTGGAGTTCCAGCCCCTTGAGGCCATCAACGAGGTTTTCCGCCGCCTGCGGGAGGGCACGGTTAATGGCCGGGTGGTACTGCGGTTATCCAACGAGGCAGCTTAGGGCGGTTTTCAAAAATTGCTCCCTGGTTGCTTTTAAAACCACCTCTTTATCACCACCGGGTTCCGCGAATTGGTGCACCACCCCCTTAAGCGTGCGGTGGTTCGTCATCGGTCGGTGACGAACCATCCGGCCTGGCATGCTGGATCATGCAATCGGCTACCACTGGTGGGAAGGTTCGTAGCGTTCATGAAGCCCCCTCCCCGGTCTGGCGCACCACCAGCACTGGCCTGGGGCTGCGTTGCAGCACCTTCTGGGTCACCGAGCCCAGCAAGAACCGATCCAGCCCACTGCGTCCGTGGGTGCCCATCACCACCAGGTCGTGCTGATTGGCGGTCTCCAAAATCACCTGGGAGGCGCTGCCCAGCTGGAGTTCGGTCTCGACCGTAACCCCCAGATACTGCGCAAAATCCTCCGCACGTTCCAGGGCCTGCTTGCCCGCCGCCACCAGGTCACGCTTCAACTCGGGGTAGTAGGGTACGGTCTCGGGGCCGATCAGGATGCGGGCCACCACTGGCTCCACCACATACAGCAAGGTCACTTTGGCCTGTAGGCTGCGGGCCAGCTCGAGGCCCACCTTAACTGCGGCCTCGCTGGGGCCGCTCCCATCGGTAGGAATTAGAATGCGGCTGTACATGGCTCCTCCTTGCACCGCTTTCGCGGTTCGTGATTCTCTACCCCCCCGTCCTGGCAGCAAAACAAGCTCGATGCGGATATTCGTACAGTCGCGTTAATGCTCCCCTGGCGGGGGCAGGTGGGTCTCGTCGGGGCGGGTCAGGGCGGCTGGATTGCGCACCAGCAAAATCGGTTGACGACCTTGTTGGGCCACATCCTCGGCCACACTGCCCAGCAAGAATTTACGCAGGCCGGTGCGACCATGGGTGCCCAACACAATCAGTTCGGCTTTCTCCTGTTCGGCCACCTCGCAGATACGCTCCCCGATCAGATACCGTCCGGCTTCACGCAGCACGGTATGCGCCTGTTGGCAGTGTTTGCAGCGCTGTATGGCTTCTTGCAAGATGAACTCGCCCTGCTCCCGAAGGCGTTGTTGCCCACCGGCCAGTTGGGCATGAAGCTGTTGCGGATCGGTAAGCATCCAGGCCCGGCCTGTACTCGAGCTCGAGTACAACTGGGTCAGATCGGGCACCACATACACCACCGAGAGCCTGGCCTCAAGCGCCCCGGCCAGCTCGTCGGCATGCTGCAGGGCCAGGTCGCTATACGCACTGCCGTCAATAGCCACCAGGATATGCTTGAATAAGGTAGGCTTTTCATCCGCACCCCGCACCAGCAAAAGCGGGGTGGGGGCCAGGCGGGTCATCCGCTCGGCCACACTGCCCAGCAACACCCGGGGCAGCCCGGTGCGTCCGTGGGTGCCCATCACCACCAGGTCACAGCCGCTGGCCACGCCAGCATCTACCAGGGCTTCCGCTACCCCTGGACGGCTTTCCGGCTCGGTACGGGTGAGTTGGGCAGTGCAGGAAACGTTCAGACCCTGCGCCTTGCGATCCCACTGCTCGAGCAGGGCCCGCCCTACGGTGCGAGCGCGCTCGAGGGCTCCCTGGTAATCGCGCAGTTCGCGGTAGCGCTGCGGCTCAATTACGTGTATCAACGCCACCGAAGCACCCAGCCGCCTGGCCAGCGCCAGCCCGACCTCCCCTGCATGTTCACTGGGAGGTGAGCCGTCTATGGGCAGCAAAATGCATCTGTACATACCCACCTCCTTTCATGCCACACAAGCGCCTCAACGGCCTTTCCGGTTGGAAGAGGCGGTTAAGGTGTGAAGACGGAAAGCCATTGTCAACCTACCTTCTTGCTCTCTTGGGACAGCCTCCTGCGGCCATATTCCCAAGGGGGGTTTGTTCTCCTCCAGCACAAAAAAACACTATTGCTGAACTTCCCGTAGAACAGGGCTACCTCCTTCCCCAACGACCGGGTGGGACGAAGCCTGGCGAGCCGTCCAGACCCCGGTTTAATGAGACCCCAGAAGGATGTCTCAAGCGGCGGTATCCGGCACCCTCAGTGTAGCGCATGGGGATGCCCCTTCTCTGGTTGCAGCGCTACTGCACCACCAGCACCGGCAAGCGAATGGCAGCCAGTAAACGCTCCAGCGAAGGCGAGGCCACCATATCCTGGGATGCGCGATCCGATAATTCACCGGGTGTCCGCACCCTTCGGGCCTCAAAGCCCTCCCCTTCCAACGGCGGCCAATCGGCTCCGACCACCAGGACATCACAGCCGACCAGGGCCGCAACTCCTGCCAGTTCCTCGATACCGGCCTGGCTCAGGTGAATGGGTCGCACCACTACATTCCGCTGGGCCTGCCAGGCTTGAACCGAAGCAGCCAGCCGGGTACGGTTCCCAATCATCAATACGCTCAGCGGTTGAGCAGGCATTTCCATCAAGCCCAGTGCCGCTTCCAGAACCGCTTCCGCACTGGCTGTGTGACCATGCAGTACCACCAGAGGTCGCTGGAAAGCGGTATTGCGGGGCAAAAGCAGGATCAGCCTTGCAACCCGGGGCAGGGCCGGGCGCAGCATGGAAAACAACTGCACCTCCAGACCCATGACCCGGCTGGCCGTACCAATGATCCAGAGATCGTCGGCGGTCTCTTCGACCAGTTCCTGTAGTGCCCCGCGCAACACCTGCGCCGACCACGGTACGCCCAGGCGCTGGGCGGTTACTTCCAGTTCAGCCTGGGCCTGGATAGAAAGGGCCCGTAGTTGGGCTGCAAGCCGCTCGCGATCCACCCCACTGCCCCAGGGGCTCACCTGTCGG
The DNA here is from genome assembly GCF_937863175.1 of uncultured Meiothermus sp. GTDB lineage: Bacteria > Deinococcota > Deinococci > Deinococcales > Thermaceae > Meiothermus. The sequence goes on from NZ_CALMCQ010000012.1 coordinate 8,098, forward strand.
GCCACGGGCAGACTGGCCCAGCGCAACAGGCTGGGGTCTTCCAGAAAGACACCCAGCACCCGTACCCCCAGCCTGGCAGCCAGTTCCACCGCGGTCGCAATGGTCTGGGTATCGCGGCTGGCCACGTCCTGGGCCAGAATCACCCTGCGGATGCGGCTCATGTGCCACCCCCTGTGGGTGGAGCCGCAAAAGCCCGCACCTGCTCGGTGAAGGCGGCGAGTTGGGCCTCCACTCGGGCATTGAGACTGCCCTCGGGGAAACGCCCATCCGCGCCCCGTTCTCCAGCCTCGAGGCCCGTCAGAATGGTCTGTGCTTCGTCTACCGTGCCCACCGCCCAGACCCTAAACTGCCCTGCATCCACCGCCTCCAGCACCTCCTGCCGCAACATCAGATGCTTGATATTGGCCCTGGGGATGATCACGCCCTGCTGGCCATTCAGCCCCGCATCGCGGCAGACCTCGAAAAACCCTTCGATTTTTTCGTTAACCCCCCCAATTGGCTGGGCCTGCCCATGCTGGTTGACCGAGCCGGTGATGGCGATGCCCTGGTGGATGGGCACCTGGGCCAGCGCCGAAAGAACGGCGCAAAGCTCGGCCATCGAAGCGCTATCCCCCTCCACCCCGGCATAAGACTGCTCAAACACCAGGCTGGCCGAGAGCGAGAGTGGGCGCTCGCGGGAGTAGCGTTCGCCCAAAAACCCTGCCAGTATCAGCACTCCCTTGGAGTGGAGGGGGCCGCCCAGCTCGACCTCACGCTCGATGTCTACCACCTCGCCCTTGCCCAGCCGCACCCGTGCGGTAATGCGGGTGGGGTGGCCAAAACTGTAGCCCCCCAGGCTCAACACCGAGAGCCCATTGATCTGCCCGATCTCAGCCCCGGTCGTATCCACCAGCAGGGTGCCCCGCCGCACCTCCTCCTGCAAGTGCGCCTTGAGTCGGCTGGCCCGGTAGACCTGCTGGTCTATGGCCTGCCCGATGTCCTGGGCAGTGATGGTGGAGTGTCCGGTCTGGGCGGCCCAGTAGTCGGCCTCACGCAGCAGATCCAGCAGGGCTTCGAGGGCCGCCGAAAGCTTCTGTGCATCCGAGGCCAGGCGCGAACCATGTTCGATCACCCTGGCCACAGCCCCCACTTCCAGATGACGCAACCCCTCGCGTTGAACCAGTGAGGCCATCAGCCGGGCCAGGGCCAGTTCTCCCTCAGCGGTTCGATCGAAGGCATCTTCGAAATCGGCAGCCACCTTGAAGAGCTCGAGGAAATCGGGGTCGTAGGCACACAGCAGGTAGTAGAGCATCCGGTCGCCCATCAGGATCACCTTGACCTGCAAGGGAATCGGCTGGGGTTGCAGGGTTACGGTGCTGGACAGGCCCAGCACATCCCCCACCGAGCGAATCTGGATTTCCCGGCTGCGCAAGATCCGCTTGAGCTCTTCCCAGGCGTACGACTGCTGCAAAATTCGGCGCATTTCCAGCACCAGATAACCGCCATTGGCCCGGTGTAACGCCCCTGGACGAATCAGGGTAAAGTCGGTGGCGAGGTTGCCAAACTGAGCGCGGTACTCGATACGACCCACCAGGTTTTGCAACGAGGGGTAGTCTTCTTCGATCACCGGCGCACCCTGGCGGCCCGACTGGTCTACCAGCAGGTTGACCCGGTAGCGATCAAAGGCCCGGCTGTCGGAAAACATCTTACCCAGAGCAGCCTCGAGCGGGTTTTTCGGTTCGTTTTGTGCAGCCAGAAACTGCCCGGCATTTTCAATCAGGTCTTGTTCGACCAGCAGCAGATGCTCCTGCAACCCTGGCAGATCGCGGTAGTGTTGGCGCACCCCGTTCAGCAAATGACCAATCGCATAGCGGGCCACTTCACGGTTCAGTTCGCGGATTTTCTCGCGCCGTTCGCTCTCCCACTGGGGGGCCTGCTGCAGCATGGCTTGAAGCCTGCCATGCAACAATTCCATGGCGGTTTGAATCCGCTTTTGCTCGGCTTCGGGTAGCTTTTCAAAGGTCTCGGGTGTAATGATTTCTTTGTCTTGCACAGGAGCCAGCCCCATACCCATGGGGGTGCGGAGGATGGCGATACCCTGGAGACTGGCCTCGTTCTGGATGGCATCGAAGCTGGCCTGTTGTTTTTGCTTGAATTCTTCATCAATAATCTGCCGCCGCGTGCGGTAGTCCTCGCTCTCAAAAGCCGCCGGTATGGAAGCCCGCATTTCCTCTACCAGACGCTCCATATCGGCCTTGAACTGCCCACCCCGTCCAGCAGGAAGCGAAAGGGCTTTGGGTTTGTGCGGCTCGAGGAAGTTGTGGACATATACCCAGTCCGAGGCTACCGCTTCTTGAGCAGCCTGCTGTAAGGTAAAGTGCCGTACCAGGCTGAGCTTGCCAATTCCTGCTGGCCCCAGCGCATACAGGTTGTAGCCCTCGTGGGGAATCCTCAGCCCAAACTGGATGGCCCCAATGGCCCGTTTCTGACCCGGTGGCTGCTCAAGAGGCTCGAGTTCGGCGGTGGTACGGAAATTGAAATGGTTCTCGTCACAAATGTGGCGTAGCGACTCCACCGGAAGCGGGTTCGTCGGTAGCTGCCGAGGCTCAGGCATGCCCCTCACCCCTCATAGTGCTGCCCAGATAAGCGGGTGCGCGGGCCATGCCGTCCGCTGCCGCTGTGGTGAGCAAAAATTACCCTCCCACCTGCCCCTGGGCGGATACTCAGGTCGCCCGCAGGCGCAGTCTCGGAGTCGAGTGGAATGAGGACGGGTTCAGTCTGGATGGGTTGGGCTCCACACATCGCGCACCTCGTTGCGGTTTTACCGCAGTACTCGCTGGAACTGGCTTCCTAACCTCCATAGCCTTCGACGTTCAACCGACCCGCAACCAGCGATCTGAAAAACAAACCTCCCCGTTTAGTCTGGGCCAGGCCAATTACCAGGGCGTTACCAGGTTATTATGCATCCCCAGGCGCACCTGGGTGATGGCGGCAGGCCAGGCTCTATACTTGAATCAGGGCTTGGGTACGAGACAACCCGGCAAAGCGTGGCAAAGGTATGGCAGGCCGATCTGAAATTAAAAACATGGCGCTCTTTTGTGATTTCGAGAATATTGCCCTGGGGGTGCGGGAGGCCCAGTATCCCCAGTTCAACATTCAGAAAATCCT
>NZ_CALMCQ010000013.1 GCF_937863175.1 uncultured Meiothermus sp.
AGGGCAACAAGAATAGTAGCCAGTTAAGTCCGCTTAGTCAAGTGGCATGGGCTGGGGCCAGTCAATTGCGTCGTACAAGACCTCGGCCTTGCGCAAGGCCAGAATGGCCTGAAGCCCCATTTCTTCGCGCAAAGCCTGAAGCGCCTCCACCAGCAAACCGCCGAATTCGGAGTCCGCCAGCAGCAAGAAGTCAAAAAACGGTCGAGATCGCAACACCTCAAACCGCCTCCGGGCATCCGGCACAAAGCGCCGCGAGTCCGACCGCTCCCACTGCTGGGCTATGGAGTTGGAGTTCATGGGCCTGGCTACTCCAGGTTGGGCCAGGAAGAGCCTTAATCTACCGCTCTTTCCGAGCTGTGGGTTTGTGTGTTGCCCCCAACCTGTACCACAGCGTACACTCTGCCCTGTGGAGCAAACTCTATTTCGCGGCAGACGCGATCGAAGGTTGGGCGAGAGTACTGCCGTGCACCTCGAGGGTGTCACTAAACGTTTTGGCGAACATAGAGCGGTAGATAACATTACCCTCAACATTCGCGACGGTGAGTTTTTTAGCCTGTTGGGGCCATCGGGCTGCGGCAAGACCACCCTGCTGCGCATGATTGCGGGCTTCGATACCCCCGATCAGGGCCGGGTCATCATCGGTGGCAAGGACATGACAGAAATGCCGCCCTATTTGCGCCCGGTCAACACGGTCTTCCAGAACTATGCCCTCTTTCCCCACATGACCGTCGAGCAGAACATCGCCTTTGGCCTTCGCATGAAAAAAATGCCCAGGGACGAGATAGCCAGGCGGGTGCAGTGGGCGCTGGAACTCATCAACCTGCCAGGCTACGAGAAACGTCGCCCCGACCAGATGTCCGGGGGGCAACGTCAGCGGATTGCGCTGGCCAGAGCCCTGGTCAACGAACCCGAAGTCTTGCTGCTCGACGAGCCGCTCTCGGCCCTCGACCTCAAGCTGCGCCAGGAACTGCGGGTGGATCTGATGAACCTGCAAGAACGACTGGGCATCACCTTTATCTTTGTCACCCACGACCAGGAAGAAGCCCTGGTAATGTCGGATCGCATCGCGGTGATGAACAGGGGCCGCATAGAGCAGTTAGGCCCCACCGAAGAGATCTACGAACTGCCGCAGACTGCTTTTGTGGCCAAGTTTATTGGCGATTCCAATCTGATCCCGGCCAGGGCCCTGGAGCCGCGAAAGGTCAAAACCCATATGGGTGAGTTTGAGCTCGATAAAGAAGACGCCCTCACCCCAGGTCAGGAAGTACTGCTCTCGATTCGACCCGAAAAAATCCGCCTCTTCCGTGAGAAACCCAGCCTGCCCAACGTTTTCCGGGCCAGGGTAGACGACATCATCTATACCGGCTCAGAAAACCAGTATGTGTTGCTGGTGGATGGCCAGCGCTTGATGTGCGACACCCTCAACCAGGACATCCAGGAGCCAGGGCATGAGGAATTCACCTACGATGAGGAGGTCTGGGTGGCCCTCACACCCGAAAAGCTGGTGGTGATCGAGGGTGAGGCGGAAGGGAGCAATCCCTATGCGTGAGGCTGCTACCCCCAGGGAGCGCCTGCGCCAGATGCTTCTGACCATCGGGCCAGGGGCGTTCTGGCTGCTGCTGTTTGTGCTGATTCCCACCCTCATCATGCTGGTGGCCTCGCTGATGAGCCGGGGCAGCCTGGGCCAGCTAGTGGAGCCCTTTGGGGTTCACAACTACATTCGCTTTTTTTCCG
>NZ_CALMCQ010000014.1 GCF_937863175.1 uncultured Meiothermus sp.
CTGGAAAACCGCCTCCGGGCTCCGGGGATGGGTGCGCCTGCTACCGCAACCGCCCTAGACCAGGGTGTCCGTCTGTGCAGCCGCCTCGAGGTCGAGCCGGGTGACCCCCCCTGCCGAATGGGTTGCATAGGCCACTTTCACCTTGCCCCACATGATTTCCAGGCTATCTGGATGATGATCGGCTTTTTCTGCACGCAGCGCCACCTTGACCGCGAAGGCCACCCCTTCAGCATAGGAGTTAACCGTGAAGGTCTTCTCTATCCTGCCGCCCACCAGGGCCCACCCTGAAAGGTTTTGCAGGCTGCTCTGGATTTCCCCTTCATTTAGTTTGGTCGCCACAAAAGTCCCTCCTTCCCCAACAAGCCCTATCTGGCTTCGCCTAGCCCTTCGAGACAAAACGGCTTTTTCCCATGGCTAAATGCCTCCCGAAAGTATCCATCGCCTGCTATTCTCGTTTGCAAGACCGCAAAAGAGTGTGCTATACTTCGCGTTGGCGCTTTTTTTGGGTTGTTTCCCCGAGCCACCCAAATAAAAGCAATTCACTATCTGCGACAGCGTTGGTAGGCGCCTGCGCAAAATGGAGAAAGTAGTGTTCAAGACGTTTGTTCCTGAACCCAAAGAACCCGGTTGGGTTCTAATTGATGCCGAAGGCCAGTCCATTGGACGGGTGGCCTCCAGGATTGCTGCGGTCTTGCGCGGCAAGCACAAACCCGACTTCACCCCCAACATGGCAACAGGCGACTGTGTAGTGGTCATCAACGCCGACAAGGTGCAGCTTAAAGGTTCCAAGCCCCGCACCAAGGTCTATACCCACTACTCGGGCTATCCCGGCGGCCTCAAGCGCACGGTGGGGGCCGTGATGCTGGCCGAAAAACCAGTTAAGGCGGTCGAGCATGCGGTTAAGGGCATGCTTCCCAAAGGCACTCTGGGTAGCGTCATGTTCCGCCGCCTCAAGGTCTATGCGGGAGCAAGCCATCCCCATGCGGCTCAGAAACCCGTTAAGATGGAGGTCGAATAATGGAACAGTATTACGGTACGGGCCGTCGAAAGACCAGCGTAGCGCGGGTGTTCTTGCGCCCCGGTAGCGGTAAGGTCGAAATCAATGGCGTAGCTTTTGCCGATTACTTTGGGGGCCTGGTCAAGGCTGTGTCGGCTCTGGAACCCTTGCGCCGGGTGGACGTCAGCAACCGCTTTGATGCCTATATCACAGTTGAGGGCGGCGGCAAAGCCGGACAGGTGGATGCGATCCAGCTTGGCATTGCCCGGGCCCTGGTCAACTACAACGGCGACCTTCGGGCCAGGCTCAAGCCCGCCGGCCTGCTATCCCGCGACCCCCGCGAGGTCGAACGCAAGAAATACGGCAAACACAAGGCCCGCCGTGCTCCACAGTACAGCAAGCGCTAGGTATCCGTCTTATCAGTCCCCGCCCTGCAGGGCGGGGACTTTTTTGGCCAACGGTACGACTTCATGAACATGCTCCCTCGCCCGACCCAGACCAACCTCCCACGGGCATTGTGAGCGTACTCAGGAAAGGGAAGCAGACCAGTCTGAGCCAGCGGATTTTGAGGACTGCTACCCGGCCCCAGGAGCCTGGTAGTGACCGGTTGTCGGAGAAAGCGCACCCACGCACGCGACCCAGGCGATGGCTGCCTAACAAAATTTCGTATAGGCTATAATCCAGCACTTACCGCAAAAAGTCCAGCACGGCTCGGCTAATCAACTCGGTGCCCAGTGGCAGCGAACGCTCGTCGTCAATCCAGAATCCGGGATGGTGATGAGCACGGTTTCGGGTGGGGTCGGGATCGCCTGCACCCAGCCAGAAATATACTCCTGGGCAGCGGTTTAAAAACTCCGACATATCGTCGCCGCCCATCACCGGGGGCACCTCGAGCACCGACTCCTCCCCCACCACCTGACGGGCCACCCGGCGGAACCGCTCGACCATCGTGGGATCGTTAACCACTGCAGGAGAACCGCGCAGCCAGGTAACCTCGGCGCGACCCCCCATCGCGACCGCAATACCCTGACTCAGTTCGCCAATCCGGCGGATGAGCTTCTCGCGCAGGCCAGGGTCGAAGGTACGGAGGGTACCTTTGAGTTCGGCGGTTTCGGGAATGATGTTGTGGGCCCCTTCCCCCGCCGTAACGGTCGCAATGGTGATGACCGAGGTGTTGACCGGGTCGGTCTCGCGGCTGACCAGGCTCTGTAAAGCCACGATAATCTGGGAGGCCATCAGTACCGTATCCACCCCTTCGTGGGGCATGGCCGCGTGCGAGCCCTTACCGCGCAGGTGTAGCGTGAAAGCATCGGCGGCGGCCATGGAAGGGCCGGGCCGCACCCCCACCTTCCCGGCAGGCAACAGGCTGTACAGGTGCAGCCCCACAACTGCATCCACCGCTTCCAGTACCCCAGCCTCCACCATCGGGCGCGCCCCGGAAACAATTTCTTCCGCAGGCTGGAAAGCAAAACGCACCTCGCCTTCAAGCTGATCCCTGAAGCGAGCAAAAACCGCCGCCACATGGGCTGCGATGGCTGCGTGCCCATCGTGTCCGCAGGCGTGCATAACTCCTGGCGTCTGGGACGCATAGTCCACCCCAGAGTCTTCGTGAATCGGCAAAGCATCAATGTCGGCCCGCACCAGCACGGTCTTGCCCGGTTTAGCCCCCTTCAGGCTGGCTACTACGCCGGTCTGGGCTATGCCTCGAGTGACCTCGAGCCCTAATCCTTCTAAAAAATCGGCTAGCCTGGCACTGGTACGTACCTCCTGGAAACCCAGTTCGGGGTGGCGGTGAAAGTCACGGCGCATCTCGATCAGGCTTGGCGTCAACTCGGCGATGGCTTCTCGAATGTTCATAAGCCCTAGTCAAACATCAGACAGCCAGGCCGTCAACTGTGTGAGAAGAACCCCTTTCTCTCAAACAGACCGGTAGCTAAAACACCCAACAGGCTCTACAAGAAGAGACAAAAAAACGCTCTGAGCGTCATCGTTGTATACTGGCCACAGGCGTTGACCGGGAGGAGTAGGTTTTTTACGCCCCCCAGAGAGGATGCTCCACTGGCTGGAAGAGCATCTGGGAACCGAAAAAGCCGAACGTCGCCCTCGAGCCCGCAGGAAGAACCGCCCCTGGCCCAGTAGAGCCTGCCGGGACTGCCCGTAACAGCAGATCCGAGTGCCGTGGGTGCGTCTAGCGTCCAGGGTTCGGGGCCAGAATTGAGCAGTACACAGCCCTCGACCTCTGAACCTCGACCCTCTCGGAAGCGCGGTGGTACCACGGGGTTTGCCTCGTCCGTGCAGCAAAGGCTGTACGGATGTTTGTTTGTGGGAGGTGGAAATGGGAGAGCATAGCATGGTCAATCTGACTATCAAAACCAGAAGGCTCGAGGGCCGACGCCTCAACCTGCCCTTCGGGGGCAGCCCCTGCGTCCGCCATCCGCGATAGAAATCAATTACTACCCGCGCCCAGGAGCAAAAGAATGACCCAGAACAGAGAACTTCCCAAAACCTACGATCCACAGGCGGTGGAGCCGCGCTGGGCCCAGTGGTGGGCGAGCAGCCCCCTCAAGCCCGAACTGAATGCCCACAAGGGCAAAGGCCCCTTCACCATCGTGATACCGCCGCCCAATGTGACTGGCAACCTGCATCTGGGGCATGCGCTGGACAATACCATCATTGACACCATCATCCGTTTCAAGCGCATGCAGGGCTACGAGGCCCTCTACCTGCCAGGCACCGATCATGCCGGCATCACCACCCAGGTGCTGGTGGAAAAGGAGCTGGCCCTGGAAGGGCTTTCCCGCCACGACCTGGGGCGCGAGAAATTCTTGCAGCGCATGTGGGAGTTCAAGGAAAAAAACGGTGGTGCTATCCTCCATCAGTTGCGCCACATTGGGGCTTCGTGCGACTGGAGCCGCGAGCGCTTCACCATGGACGTAGGACTTTCGCGTGCAGTACGGCGCGAATTTGTGGAGTATTACCACAAAGGGCTGGCCTACCGGGGCCAGCGCATCGTGAACTGGGATCCGGTGGCCCAGACCGTGGTCAGCGACCTCGAGGTGAGCATCGAGCCAACCCCTGGCAAGCTCTACACCCTGGCCTACCCCCTGCAAGAGGGCGGCGAGATCACCCTCGCTACAGTGCGCCCCGAGACCATCTTCGCCGATGTGGCGGTGGCGGTGAACCCCGCCGACGAGCGCTACCGGCATCTGATCGGCCAGAAGGCCCGCATCCCCCTCACCGAGCGCTATATCCCCATTATTGCCGACGAGGCGGTGCTGATGGAGTTTGGTACCGGCGCGCTCAAAATCACCCCCGCCCACGATCCCACCGACTTCGAGATTGGGCAGCGGCACAACCTCGAGATGCCCAGCGTGATTGACCTCGGGGGCCGCCTGGTGGGCGAGCTGGTGCCCGAGCAGTTCAGGGGCCACGAGCGTTTTATGGCCCGCAAATCGGTAGTGGGGGCGCTGAAAGAGGCCGGGTACGTGCGCGAAATCAGGGACTATTCGATTGCCCTGGGCTACTCCGAGCGCACCAGAGCCCCGGTCGAACCGATGCTGCTAACCCAGTGGTTTGTGCGGATGAAGCCCGTGGCTGAGAAGGTGCTGGCCGGACTGGACAGGGGCGAGATGCGCCTGGTTCCGGAGCGCTGGGAGAAGGTCAACCGGGACTGGCTCGAGAACATCCGCGACTGGGCGGTGGGCCGCCAGATCTGGTGGGGCCACCAGATACCGGCCTGGTACGACGACCAGGGCAGCATCTACGTACCCGACCCGGATAACCCCGACCTCGACTGCGACCAGGATCCCCGGTACGCTCACTTGAACCTGAAACGTGACGAGGACGTGTTCGACACCTGGTTCTCCTCGGCTTTGTGGCCCTTCTCGACCCTGGGCTGGCCCGAAGATAGCGACGATCTCAAAAAGTTTTACCCCACCGACGTGCTGGTAACCGGCTACGACATTATCTTTTTCTGGGTGGCCCGGATGCAGATGTCGGGCTACGAGTTCACTGGACAGGCTCCCTTCCACACCGTCGTGCTGCATGGGCTATACCTGGATGCGAAGGGCCAGAAGATGTCCAAGAGCAAGGGCAACGGCATTGACCCCCTCGACCTCATTGACCAGTATGGGGCCGATGCCTGCCGCTTCGCCTGGGACTACCTGGCGACAGGCGGGCAGGACATCCGCCACGACGAGCGGCGCTACGAACAGGGGCGCAATTTCGCCAACAAGCTCTACAACGCGGCCCGGTTTGTGTTGATGAATAAGACCCCACCAGCCCCTCCAGTAAACCGAGAAGGCGCCGAAGCCCCCCTCCTATTAGAGGGGGACAGAGGGGGCTTGACCCTCGCCGACCGCTGGATGCAGTCCCGCCTCAACCGGGGCATCGCCGAAATCACCGAAGCTTACGAGGTTTTTGACCTGGGGCGGGCCGCCCGCCTAACCTACGACCTGGTCTGGAGTGAGTTCTGCGACTGGTACCTGGAGGCGGCCAAACCCGCCCTGCGCGAGGGCAATCCGGATACCCTGCTAACCCTCGAGTCCACCCTGGCAGCCTTGCTCAAGCTGCTGCACCCCATCATGCCCTTCATCACCTCCGAGCTATACCAGACCCTGACCGGCGACACCAGGCAACTGGCCTTGCAGGACTGGCCTCCTTTCGGCGAACGTGAGCCGGAGGCCGAAAAAGCCTTCGAGACCCTGCAAGCCACCATCACTGCGACCCGCAACCTGCGGGCGGAACTGGGTATTCCACCCCAACAAGAAATTGCAGTCCAGCTGGAAGGGGATGGGGCTGCGCTGGTCATGGAAAACCTGGCCCTGTTCCGCTTTCTGGGCAAGGCCCGGGCCTCGCTGGGCACCCCCGAAAAAGCCATCGCCCAGGTCACCGCCAGCACCACCGTGTACTTGCAGCCCGAGGGCGACCTGAGCAGCTTTCAAGAACGCCAGC
>NZ_CALMCQ010000015.1 GCF_937863175.1 uncultured Meiothermus sp.
AGGGACGGGTGGCGGCCTCCAGACCCCGGTTCACCGCAAAGGCGTAGCCCCGGTTGGCAACCCGCAGCAGCCGCACCCCAGGACGGTGCGCCTGCACCCAGTCTGGGCTGCCATCGGTGGAAGCCGAGTCCACCACAATCAGTTCGGCCTCCGGGTAGTTGGCTTCTAGCCGCCGCAGGCACTCGCCCAGAATGCCCAGGGTGTTGTGGGAGATCACGGTAATGGAGAAGTCCTTGCTCATGCAACCCTCAGCGGTGGGCCGGTAGGCCCTATGCCAGTCTATGCTTTAGGATGGGGGCGGTATGAAGCTGGAAGAACAGGCCCTGGCCGCCTTAAGCTACCAAAACTACACCCCACCGCTCGAGGTCGAGGGGGTCTTGTTGCAGCCGCTGCGAAAGCATCGTTCCCTCGAGGGCGCTTTTATGGAGCACCTGCGCCTTTCGGGCGGCCTGGTTCAAGGGCTGCCCACCCCCTTCGAGGCCCGGCAGATCTCGGTCTCGTGGGCGGCTCCAGGCCGCGTCAATGCTTTTCACCTTCACCCCAGGCGCACCCAGGACGAGCTCTGGTGCGTGCTGGAGGGCGAGCTCTTGGTCTGGCTGGTGGACGTGCGGGCCGACTCCGCCACCCAGGGCCACCGGCGCTACTTTCTGCTCTCGGGCGAGGCTCCTGCGCTGCTGTTAATCCCCTCCGGGGTGGCCCACGGCTACCGGGCAGGGCACCGGGGCGCGGTGCTGCTCTATGCGATGAACGACCAGTTCAATCCCGCCGACCCCAACGAAGGCCGCCTGCCCTGGGACTTTTTTGGGGCCGAGCTCTGGGCCGACGACAAAGGCTAGGAGACACGCAATGAATTTCAAACGAGTCGTGATCACCGGCGGGGCCGGCTTCATCGGGGCCAACTACGTGCACTATGCCCTAGAGACCCACCCCGACTGGGAGCTCGTGGTGCTGGACAAGCTAACCTACGCGGGCAACCTGGAGAACCTGGAAACCGTGATGAGCCGGATCGAGTTCCTCCAGGGCGACATTGCCAGCCCTGCCGAGGCCAGCCAGGCCCTGCGGGATGCCGACGCGGTGCTCAACTTTGCCGCCGAGAGCCACGTGGACCGCAGCCTGCTGGATCCCACCGCCTTCGTGCGCACCAATGTCGAGGGCACCCTGGTGCTGCTCGAGGCCGCCCGCCAGGCCGGGGTGAAGCGCTTCTTGCAGGTCTCGACCGACGAGGTGTATGGCGACCTGCACGGAACCCAGCACCACTCGGTAGAGGCCGACCCCCTGCGCCCCCGCTCGCCTTACGCGGCCTCCAAGGCCGGGGCCGAGCACCTGGTTCTGGCCCACGGCATCTCCCACGGCCTGGACGTGGTAATTACCCGTGGCTCCAACACCTATGGCCCCTACCAGTACCCCGAAAAAATCATCCCCCTTTTCATCACCAATGCCCTGCAAGACCAGCCCCTGCCCCTCTATGGCGACGGCTCGGCGGTGCGCGACTATATGCACGCCTACGACCACGCCACCGGGATTGACGCCGTGCTGCACCGGGGGGTGTCGGGCGAAGCCTACAACCTGGGGGCCCGCGAGCAGATTAGCGGCGTCCAGGTGGCCGAGGCCATCCTGGCGGCTCTGGGAAAGCCCGCGTCGCTCAAAAAATTCGTGGCCGACCGGCCCGGCCACGACTACCGCTACTCGGTTGACCCCTCCAGGGCCGAGGCCCTGGGCTGGGTGCGTCGCTATAGCTTCGAGCAGGGCCTGGCCGAGACCGTGGAATGGTATCGGCACAACCGGGGCTGGTGGGAGCGGGTGCGCCAGAAAAAAGAGCACCAGAACCTGATGCAGGACTGGTATGCCCAGCGCTAAGGTGGGAGGGTCGAGAGTCGAGGGTCAATGGCCACCAGAATCTTGTTGACTGGGGGCGCAGGCCGGCTGGGAACCGCCCTGCGCGGCCTGATGCCTGAGCTGATGGCGCCCGGTAGGGAAGAGCTGGACATCACCGACCCGGCCAGCATTGAGCGGGCTTTTGCACAGTACCGGCCACCGGTGATCGTACACGCAGCGGCCTATACCGACGTAGCCAGGGCCGAGACCGAGAGAGCCCTGTGCTGGCGGGTGAACGTGGAGGGAACCCGCAACCTGGTTCGAACAGCCCTGAAACGCGACGTGCAGTTTGTCCACATCTCCACCGACTATGTTTTCTGGGGCGACGAGGGCGGCTACCGCGAAGATGACCCGCTGGGGCCGGTGCGTAACTACTACGCCCTGTCCAAGCTGGCCGCCGAGGAGGTGGTGCGGGTTCTGCCCCGCCACCTGATCCTCCGCACCAGCTTCCGGCCCTCGCCCTTCCCCTACCCGGTGGCCTACCACGACCTGTACACCAGCCAGGACTACCTCGAGGTGATTGCGCCCGAAATTGCCCTGGCCCTGCAACACCTGCACCAGATCCCCTACCCCACCCTGCACATCGCCACCGAGCGCAAGTCGGTCTACGAGCTGGCCCGGCGCACCCGGCCCGAGGTGGAACCGCGGAGCAGGCAAGAGGCTGGGGTGGCGCTGCCGGAGGATATTTCGCTGGAGGTCTCGAGGTGGCATGGTCTTAAGCACTCGTGGAATTCTCAGGGAGTGCTATAGACTAGCGGGCGGTGCCTGATGTCTTTAGGCGTACTCACCAACGACGAATGGGCCGAGTTGCCTGGTAAACTCACGGCCAGAGAAGGGGAGAAATTGATGACAAAACGCGCTTTCATCACCGGAATTACAGGTCAAGACGGAGCCTATCTAAGCAAACTGCTTTTAGAGAAGGGTTACGAGGTTTTTGGAGCCTATCGCCGCAGTGCATCGGTGAACCTCTGGCGACTGGAGGAGCTGGGCATAACCAGCCAGGTGAACCTGGTTCCGTTCGACCTGCTGGAATTCTCCAACATCGTTCGGGCGCTTGAAAAGGTGCAACCGGATGAGTTTTACAATCTGGCAGCCCAGAGCTTTGTGGCCGTCTCGTTCGAGCAGCCCCTCTACACCGGCGATGTGGATGCCCTGGGCGTAACCCGCATCCTGGAAGCCATTCGCATGGTCAACCCCAGGATTCGGTTTTATCAGGCCTCTACCTCCGAGATGTTCGGTATGGTGAGCGAAGTTCCGCAGCATGAAAAAACCCCATTCTATCCACGTAGCCCTTACGGGGTGGCCAAGCTCTACGGTCATTGGATTACCGTCAACTATCGCGAGTCCTTCGGGATGCACGCTACTTCTGGCATTTTGTTTAATCACGAGTCACCACTGCGCGGGCAGGAATTCGTGACGCGCAAAATTACTTCGTCGCTGGCCCGCATCAAGCATGGCCAGCAGGATGTGTTGGAGCTGGGCAACCTCGAGGCTCAGCGGGACTGGGGTTTTGCGGGCGACTATGTAGAGGGTATGTGGCAGATGCTCCAGCAAGACCACGCCGACGACTATGTGCTGGCCACAGGTCAGACCCAGACTGTTCGGCACTTTGTTGACCTGGCGGCTAAGGCGATGGACTTTGACCTCGAGTGGAGCGGAGAGGCCGAGAATACCAGGGCTGTAGATACCAGAACGGGCAAAACCATCATTCGCATCAACCCAGACTACTACCGCCCTGCAGAGGTTGACCTGTTGTTGGGTAACCCTGCAAAGGCAATAGCTAAGTTTGGATGGGAACTTAAGGTGCCTTTTGAGCAGTTGGTGAACATGATGGCCGGTGCGGATTTGAAGAAAGCAAGTAGTGGAAAGTTGCTGTATTAGATGTTGACTTGGTTTAGACAAGTTCTCAAAAGTAGCCTTTTGCATAACATCATTGCATTGTATGGACTACAGGCCGTCAACTACCTTTTGCCATTACTGCTGATCCCATATCTAGCGAGAGTATTAGGGCCTAGTAATTTAGGCATATTGGCTATGGCACAGTCATTAGGATTATATGTTAGTTTGCTGGTTGAGTACGGCTTTAATTTGGAGGCCACCCGTGAGGTCGCCCGCTACCGTGAAGATCCTAAACGCCTGTCCGATATTCTGACCTCAGTGCTGACGGCCCGTTTTCTAATTGCTTTGGGGGTGTTTGCGTTGGTTTGGATAGCAGTAGAGATTGTTCCCTTACTGCGTGAACATTCGGTTTTGGTGTGGGCTGGATATTTTTGGGGTGTGGCTAGTGGATTCAGTTTGTCTTGGTTCTTTCAGGGCCTTGAGAACATGCGGTTGGTGGCAATAGTAGAAAGCGTGACCCGTCTGGCCGGTTTTGTTGCGGTGGTGGTGGTGGTACGGACACCACACGAGGTTGCTTGGGTATTGATTCTACAGGGTGGTGCTGCATGGATAGCCTTTGCGATGGGTCTCTGGCTCGCAGCCAAGAGGGTTCAGCTGGTGTGGCCCAGCCAAGCCGCGCTGGTGGAGGGACTTCGGATGGGATGGAGCATGTTTGTTTACAAGGGAGCCATCAGCCTATACACTTCGGCCAATCCGCTCATTCTGGGCTTGTTTGCCAACCCAGCAATTGTGGGGATTTATGCGGGTTCGGAGCGGATCAGCCGGGGGGCCTCTTCGTTGCTAGCTCCGGTGACTCTTGCACTGTTTCCACGTTTATCCAATCAGGTTCGCCATAATCAAGATCGGGCAGCAGCCCTGGCTCGTTTGAGTCTTTGGGTTCAAGGGCTGGGCGGGCTTTTGATTGGATTGATCGTGTTTGTGGCAGCCCCGCTTTGGGTGCAGCTCTTGCTAGGAGAAGGGTTTGAAGAAGCTGTGCCTGTATTACAGGTGCTGGCTTTGCTGCCCCCCATCATTGCCCTAAATTTTGTATTTGGGGTCCAATGGATGCTCTCGCAGGGTCTAGATAAGCCCTACGTGATGTTGGCTTTCGGAGCAGGGGTAATCAACCTGTTGCTGGCGCTGGTCTTGGTGCCTCAATTTTCCCATGTGGGGATGGCTTGGGCGGTAGTGGCGGCTGAGGGGTTTATCTTGGTCGGGGCGTTTGTATATTTGATAGCACACAACCGTCTCGGATGGCTGGTAAATTGGAAGAGGAATAAGCTTTAATGTGGGCTTTTTGGCCTGACCCATATGACAACCTGGAATTTCCGACTAAAAAAGAGCCGGCTTATATTGCGGGTGGCTTTAGTCGCCCTAGTTGTACTTATTTGGGTTTTGGTAGGCAGTCTTAACGCAGCCGTGTTTTTGGCTAGTGCCTTGGTCATGGCTCTTCTTGTTGATTATAGTAATCTAGTCAGCTTTAGAAACTTCTTCTTGTTCTACACTCTGCTCCTTTTCGTCCCCTCGGCAGCCTATCAATTTCCCACAAACCCCAATCTGGCGCTCGAGGGCTTATGGTTTGCTCTTGCTTTTGTGGTCGGCTACGGCTTTTGGCGGATACTTTCACCTTCACAATCTTACTTAATACCGTATGTTCCGATGCTCTTGCATACTAAGAATTTAACCTGGCCAATCATGCTGTTTTTACTAGGTAGATTCTTGTTATTCTTGAACGATTTACGCACCTATGGCTTCTCTGGTTATTATTCTGGTCAGGCTCTAGCGGATCGCATCCAGAACTATGCCAACCTGGCTGTAGGGGGTGGCAGCACGCTGGCTGGTCTGGTTGCTATTCTTGACGGGGTGTTGAGTGCAGGTCTGGTTGCCGCGCTGGTTCTTCACGTGATCCAGCGATTGTCTAGTTTCAAGAGGCCAAACTATTTTTTACTTGTGGTGGCCCTACTGTGTTTCCCGTTGGTTGCCCTGGAGCGTATGGAACTGTTGCTTGGGGTGGTTACTTTGGTCTTTGTCTTCCTTGCCGACTTGCGGCTCAATCGGGTACGTTTTAGTTGGTTGCGATACGCGGTTCCTGCCATCGTTTTGCTGCTGCTTGCTACAATCGTGCCTAGCTGGATTGGAATTCAGCGTGAGGATCGACTCACCTCACGGGGTCAAGAGAATCCTTTTGCTACTCGTGCTGTCTCTATGGTCACTGGAGAACTGACTCCAATTTTGTTCTATGATGCTGTGCGATCCAATGTAGGCGGAGTACTGGAATACCAGTACGGCAAGACGATCGTCTTGCCTTTCGTTCTCAAAGTAATTCCAAGAAGCTGGTATCCAGAGAAGCCACTGAACACATCTGGCTATGTGATGTCGGTAGTCTTTCCCGATTTATTCGACGCAGGGTTCTCCTTGGCCCCCAGCATTTTTGGTGACTTGTACATGAACTTCGGGCTGTGGGGAACCCTCCTGGGTTTATTCTTGTTGGGGGCCTGGAGTCGTCACCTGGACAAGCTGTACACGCTGGGGGGAGTGCAGCAGTTAGCTATCCCACTGTTGGCGGTCTATTTTTACTACTCAATACTGCGCAATAACCTGTCCGATAGCTTCTTTTTCTTGCTCATGGCGGTGGTCATCTATCAAGTGTTGCGGTGGATGCCAACCCGCTTGTGGGCTCGCTCAAGTGCTGCCAAAAGCACCAAAGGTACCTAGCATGAAGAGAATTGGTATTGACGCGCGACTACTCAACTACCGCAGGGGCATGGGAAATGTCTTGTATAACTATCTTTCTCAATTGGCGATCCTGCCTCCCGAGTTTGAATATGTTTTGTTTACCGACAGCCCTGCTACTCGACTCCCATTCTCCTTGCCCGAGCACTTTCACATAGTTCCGATGCAACCTGGTTTTTATCCTTTTTGGGAACAGGTTCTCTTGCCAAAAAAGGCCCACAAACTTGGGGTGAACTTACTGCATTGCCTGGCTAACACTGGGCCGTTATTTTTGCCCTCAAATATCAAGCTGGTAGTGACCATCAACGATGTGATGTTTTTGTTACCTCAACACCAACTGCCCGGTTCGAGGGTGCTGTTTCAGCAACTGGGACGAATCTATCGTTCTTTCGTGGTACCCAAAGTGGCCCGGCGAGCCGACAAAATTATCACCATTTCGCAGTATTCCAAGTCCGACATACTGCGATTGATAGATGTTCCTTCGACTAAGGTTGAGGTGGCTTACCTGGCCCCTGGGGTTCGGAGCAACACCAACACTTTTGCCACACAGCCTTTACCAGAAATACCCTATTTGATGGCGCTTGGAGCAACCGACCCCCGTAAAAACACTCGCCTGGTTATGGAGGTCTTCGCCAGACTAAGTCGGGACGGGAGATTTGCAGGACAGCTTCGGTTGGTTGGACTACCCGAGAAATACAGCGCGGAGTTACGTGAATTGGCCCAAACCCTCAAAATAGAGTCACAAGTCCTCTTTTATGACTTCGTGAGCGAGTCCGAACTGGCCCATTTGTACCATGGCTCCACGGCCTTTTTGTACCCCTCTTTATACGAAGGGTTTGGTTTGCCTGTGCTAGAAGCCATGAGTTACGGGGCACCCGTGATTACTTCCAACACCACCTCCATCCCCGAAGTGGCTGGGGATGCTGCGCTTTTGGTAAACCCTACCTCAGCGGATGAGCTATACAGTGCAACCTCCCAGCTACTTAGCAACCCCGACCTGCGCCAACAGTTGATTCAACGTGGCTATGCCCAAGCTGCAAGGTTCTCTTGGCAAGAAATGACCCATGCATACCTGGCTTTGTACCGCGAGGTCTTGGAATGAAGGTACTCTTTTGTACTCCTCGCCTACCGTTCCCACCGCTAAAGGGCGACCAGGCTGTCTCCTACCACCGCGCTAGAGTCCTTAGCCAGAAGCACGAGCTGCACCTGCTCTCGTTTTACCAGGACACCAGGGAACTCGAGTCTCTTCCGCAGCTAGGCCAGATTTTCGCCTCGGTCACACCGGTTCGGCTGTCCAGGCTCCAGTCTTTGGCAAACATGGGCGTAACCCTGTTCAGGCCCTCGCTGCCGCTCCAGGTGGGATACTACCGCTCGGCACAGTTCGCCAGAGAACTAAGTAGGCTCGAGCAGACTCACAATTTCGATCTCCTGCACGTATTTTTGCTAAGACTTGCGCCTTATCTGCCCAAAGTTTCCAAGCCGAAGCTAGTTGAACTTATAGACTCGATGGAACTGAACCTCGAGCGGCGTGCTAACGAGGCCATCGGACTTAAGCGCTGGGTGTTACAGGAAGAACTCAGGCGAATTCGCTCCTATGAGGGCGCTGCGGTTCGGACTTTTGATGCCGCGACCGTGGTTTCCGAGCGGGATGCGAGTGTGTTGCGGGAACCCAGGGTTCAAGTCATATCTCTGGGCGTAGATGTGAGTGTCTACTCCCCCGCCGAACAGACTGCGACCGGGAGTAGCATCATTTTCTCGGGCAACCTGTCCTATGAACCCAACATCACGGCGGTTCAGTGGTTTATGGATAATTGCTATACTGCGTTACGCCAACGCGTGCCCGAGATAAAGTTTACCGTCGCAGGAGCCAACCCCAGTAAGGAGATCGCCAGGCTGGCAAACGAACCGGGTGTTGAGGTGACGGGGTATGTGCCATCCATGGTGGATGCCCTTCGCGGGGCAAAGGTGGCGGTTGCGCCCATGCAAACCGGCTCTGGAATGCAGTTTAAGATTCTCGAGGCCATGGCTACAGGGCTTCCAGTGGTCACCACCAGTTTTGGCCTCGGATCCATCCAGGCCAGGGGGGAAGTGGAGCTCGAGGTGGCCGATGCCCCCAGCGCCTTTGTGGACAAGGTGGCGGGTCTGCTTGGCGATGCGGAAAAGCGTCGAAAAATGGGCGCTGCTGCGCGGCAGTTTGTGATGGACAGGCATAGCTGGGAGGAGGCCGGAAGAAAAATAGACCAGATTTATGCCAGCCTGGCCAGGGCAGAGTTTCGATCGTGAAATCCGTACATTATGCCGGGTCACCCTGACCCTTGTATCTTGGAATAGGGACGCCGCACGGCAGACCGATTGACCCAGGGTCTACCAGACCGTATCGAAGCGTGGGTCGCCGTGCAGGGGCGGCCTCAGGATGCCATTTCTAAAGGAACCTGTGCTTAAGGATGAGGGTCGTACCCCCAACTTAGGTTAGACTAGTCCAGGGATTTTTGCGTATGTCCACCCTGGTTCTGACCAACAACCCCGCTTTCCTGAGGGCTCGAGGCCGCCTCCGGTGGGTGCTGTTCTCTGCCTGGCATGGTCTGGGCATGCTGCTGGTAGCGATGCTGGCCTCCTGGGTGGCCTGGGACACCTGGCGTTTCTGGACCTTCTACGAAGGCCAGATTCTGGTTCCGGCGACGCTGGTTGCGTATGGGGTATCGGTTCTAACCACCCGCAGGCTCCTGACGCTGGTGGGCACCAACACCCTCATCACCACCCTGGTCAGCATCGGCGTGGCCTTTGTTCTGTTAATAACCGTTCTGGCCATGGGCCGCTTTTACTACTCACGCAGTTTTTTGCTGGTTGCCTTCCTGGCCACTTTTTTGTGGCAGTGGCTGGGCTGGCGCTGGCTGGCACTGGCCAGGCCCAGAATCGGCCTGATTCCTGGCGGTCTGGCCAACAGCCTGCTCAGCCTGAAGGGGGCGGAATGGGTGAGCCTCGAGAAGCCCGGTCTGGAAGCGGGCCTCGATGGGGTGGCCGCGGATCTACACATGCCGCACAAGGGCCAGTGGGTGCGCTTTATGGCCGAGTGTAGCCTGCGGCGGGTGCCGGTATACCACGCGGCGGCGGTCTACGAACTCCTGACCGGCAAGGTTTCGCTGCCCCACCACTCTGAGGAGCTGATGGATGCCATCCAGCTTCCCCCGTTGTACCCCGCACTCAAGCGTCTGCTCGACCTGGTTGCCGTACTGCTCGCGCTTCCACTGCTCTTGCCGCTGGCCGGACTGCTGGCCCTGCTGATACGGCTGGAGTCCGCCGGGCCGGTTCTGTTTTTCCAGGAGCGGATGGGGCAGGGGGGTAGAACCTTCTGGATGGTCAAGTTTCGCAGTATGACCCTAGAGGCGGATGATTCGGTCGCACGCTTTGCCGAAGATGGCGACAGCCGGGTAACCAGGGTGGGCAAGTGGCTGCGCAAGTTCCGCCTGGACGAGTTGCCCCAGTTCTGGAATGTGCTCCGGGGCGAGATGAGCATCATCGGCCCGCGTCCCGAGCAGGTCTGGTTTGCCCAGCAGTTCGAAGCGGAAATCCCCTTTTATGCCTACCGACACCTGGTGAAGCCCGGTATAACCGGCTGGGCCCAGATTAATCAGGGCTATGCGGCGGACTCGACCGAGACCCGCGAAAAACTGGCCCACGACCTCTTCTACATCAAGCACCTGTCCTTGTGGCTGGACAGTGTGATTGTAGTCAAAACCATCCGAACCATTCTCACCGGCTTCGGGGCTCGATAGTGGTTCTACCGGCAAAAAAGCATCGCTTCTCTCGATGGGCTCTGGGCATTCCCTTTGTGGCCCTGCCCGTGTTCCCTGAATTCTTTGCCCTGGTTGCTGTGGTCATCGCCCTTTATCTGTGGCTGGTGGTCCGAGAAAAACCCCTATGGCTTGGTTTCTTCGTTGCCCAGGCAGTTCTGTGGTCGGGTGCGCACTGGTTTGCAGGCCAACAGGCCGAACCTTCGCCCACCCCCCAAGCCGGAGAAGCCGAGGCAGTTCAGAATCTGATTCCCGCACACGGCTGGGCCGATCTACATGGCTGGAACTCCCAGGATCACGCGGGCCCCTGGGCGGTTCGGCAGCCCGACGGCTTCTGGCGGGTAGAGCGCAGGCACCCTGCATCGGGAAGACCGTTTGTAGAGATCCTCTCGGGGCAGCTTTACCCGGTTAGTGCTGGAAATGCCTACACCTTGAGCCTGCTCTTCCGCCACGATGGCAGCCAGGTGTCGTTCGATTTTAGTTTTTACATTCCCGGCGCCCACCAGCCGGTTCCGGCTCGAATCGTAGACCTGGGGGGCGGCCTTTACCGGGCCTATGCCTCCTACCATCCGCCCCAGGATCAGCGGATACGGGCCCCAAGCCTGGTGAACCTCGAGGGCGACTGGAACTTCCTCGAAATTGGCTACATCCAGCTCGAGCCTGGCCCGGTGGCCCATGCCTATGTCCCGTTCCGGCCCCCAGAGCAGAACTGGCTGAACGGTCTGGGCTGGGCTACTGGCACACCTTTGCTGGCCATGGCAACGCTGCAGTCGGGGCGCTTCCTGCTCGCAACGCTGGGGCCAGCCAGGGTGGCCCGGTATCTCCTGGTGGGGCTGGCGGTTCACGCTGCTTATGGTGTTTTCCAGTACCTGTCCCATCCGGCCTCGAGCCAGGTGAGCCAGGTCAGGGTGATGGGGCATGACCCGAACCCCAACACCTTTGGACACACGGGCCTTGCCGTTGCGCTCCTGATTGTACTGCTGGCAGGGTTTCGACTGGGAGTCTGGGCCGCCGCCGTGAGTGGACTGATGGTCTTTCTGTCGGGCAGCCGAACCGCGCTGGTGGGGTGGATGGCGCTGATGGCAACGGTGGGTGTGGGCCTGGCTGGCAGGCTGAAGGTTTACCCTCTGGTGCTGGTGGCCCTGATCGCAGCCCTGCTGCTCTGGTCACAGGGCCACCGGCTGAATGAACTGGTCGTAAACCTGACCGATCAGACCCGGTGGGTGATCTACGCCACCCTGTGGCAAGCTTTCATATCTCACCCCTGGTCTGGAGTGGGAATTGGCAGCGTCCCGGCCTACTTCCTGCTCAACCGCCCCCCCGAGACCCTGGAAATTTTTATCCCTCATGCGCACAATGCGTACTTGCAGCTTCTGGTCGAGCTGGGCCTGCTGGGTTTGCTCGGTTTTGCCCTCGTGCTGTACAAGATCGCCGAGGTTCTCTGGAAGGCCAGGGCCTGGCGAGCAGCCCTGGCAATGGGCATTATCCTGAGCCTGAACCTGTTTGATAACACCCTGTTTTATGCCGGAGTCTACTACAGTCTCTGGCTGATGGCAGTGGCAGTCCTCATTCAACCTGATAGGATGACAAGGTGAATCCGCAGATACACCCACCAGCCGACGAGATAACCTTTCGGGACTTATACCTGCTGCTCAAGAAGTGGAGCCTGACGATTCTGGGAATTTCCCTGGGAATGGCCCTGCTGACTTTTACGGTAAGCCAGCTACTCCCCCGCACCTACACCAGCCAGGTGGTGGTCAGCCTGAGCATGGTAAACCAGACCAGCCAGGGCCTGCTCAACAACCTCCCCTCGCTGGCCGGACTGGCCCAGGGGTTTGTGGACCTGCAAAACACCCGGCTGATGGCAGAAAAACTCGAGGTTGCCGACCCCACCCAGTTTTTCAGTGCCCGGTTCGACGAAAAACGTGGACTGCTTTTTCTAACCGCCCAGGGCCAGACGGCTGCAGAGGCGGGGGCTCGAGCCGAACGTATTCTGAATGTGGCTCGAGAGTATCTGGAAAACAGCCTGGCGGAAGGGGCGAGGGCCAACATCAGGGCGGCCCTGACCCAGGCCCGGCTCGATCTGCGGGTGGCCCAGGACGGACTCAAGGGCATCCAGGCCCAGTTGCGCCTGGCCCCCGACCGGGCTGCGTCCAACCCGACCGTAGCGGCGGCCCTCGAGGCCCGGGGCAACGATCCCCAGGCCGCACGGGCCGCCAACCCGGCCCTCACCAGCCTGAGCCTCGAAGAGTCACGCCTGCGCTCCCAGATCGCCCAGCTCGAGGCCCGCAGCAGTACCCTGACCGAGTTCTTGCAGCAACCCCAGTCGGTGGGTCAACTGGTCAGCCAGGCCCTGCTGGTGCAGGTGCTGGTTCCACCGGCAGAGCCGCTACGGGCCAGTTTTCCCCGGCCCTTGCTTTTTACGGTGATAGCAGGGGTTCTAGGGCTGCTGATGGGGGTGCTGTGGGCTTTTGTGGCCGAGGCCATCCGGCCCCGGGAGGCCCCGAGGGTGGGTTAGCCGTCGTCCCCCCTGACGAAAGGGGACAGGGGGATTTGAGTTTCCGACCAAACAGGGGCCCATCCTGGAAACAACCGGAAGTCAGGTAAACAGGCTCGAAATCGGAGATGCGAGCCTGATCCACTGGAAGTTTAGGTAAAGAGGCTCGAGATCGAAGATGCGAGCCTGAACCACTGGGGGTCAGGTAAAGAGGCTCGAGATCGGAGATGCGAGCCTGAACCACTGGGGGTCAGGTAAAGAGGCTCGAGACCGACTCCCCCCGGTGGATCCGCCAGATGGCCTCGGCAAACAGCGGCCCCACGCTCAGTTGTTTGATTTTGTTGCTGGGTTTGGCGTTGTAGATGCAGGTGTTGGTGGCTGCGACCTCGACAATGGGGCCTTTTTCGATGCGGTCTATGGCCGGGCCGACATACACCCCGTGTGTAAATGCGGCGTACACGGCCTGTGCACCGTTTTGGGTCAGCGAGTCGGCGGCCTGTACCAGGGTTCCTGCCGTCGAGACCTCGTCGTCTACCACCAGGGCCGTCTTGCCGCGCACGTCGCCCACCAGACCCCTCGAGGTCACCTCGGTATCGGAGAGGCGCTGCTTGTCAATAAAGGCAATCGGCAGGGCCAGCCGGCGCGCCAGTGCGCTGGCCCGCTTGATATCGCCTGCGTCGGGGGCCACCACCACCGCGTTTTCCAGCCGATCCACCTGGGTGGCGAAATAGTTGGCAATCACCGGCTCCGCCGAGAGGTGGTCTACGGGAACCTTGAAGAAGCCGTGCACCTGGGCCGAGTGGAGCGTCATGGTCAGCACCCGGTCGGCCCCGGCAGCCTGGATCAGATCGGCCACCAGCCGCGCCGCGATGGAGATACGCGGGGCATCCTTTTTGTCGCTGCGGGCATAGGCGTAGTAGGGAATTACTGCCGTGACGCGGGCCGCGCTGCTGCTTTTGGCCGCATCAATCATCATCAGCAGTTCCACCAGATGGTCCTGAACCGGCGGGGTGAGCGACTGGATGATGAAGATATCCCCTTCCCGCAGGCTCTGCTCGTAACGCACGAACAAGCAGTCGTTGGCAAAACGCTCGGTCACGCTTTTTCCCAACGGAACCCCCAGATTGTCGGCCACCTCTTTGGCCAGGGTAAGATTGGACTGTCCACTAAAAAGCATCAGGGGTCGTTCCATCGCTTGAAAGCATACAACGCCAAAAGCCAGGGGCCATAGGCGTAAGGCCAGAAGTCGGGGCTATAGAAAATGGAGACTCGGCAACGGCCCCATCCTCAGCTTCTACAGCCGCGCCAGTTCGGTTTGCAGGCCGGTGGTTACTTCGGGGCCGGACGCGTGCAGGTAGACGTTGATCTCGCTTCGGATCCCAAAGGGGCCGGGGTAGACCCCTGGCTCGATGGTAAAGGCCAGGCCGGGAATCAGGGGGCGGGTGTCGTGGGTTTCCAGGTCGTCGAGGTGGGTGCCGTTGCCGTGGGTGGTCGAAAAGCCCAGGTGGTGGCCGGTGCGGTGCAGCACGTACCGGCCCATGCCCGCTTCCTCAATTACCTGCCGGGCCGCTCGATCCAGCTCGTAGCCTCTGGGTACGCGGTTCTGGGTGTAGGCCTGGCGGCAGAACTCGAGGGCCGCATCCCGCGCATCCCGTACCACGTTCCAGGCCTGGTGTACCTCGTTGGACACCTCCCAGCCGGCCATCCAGGTTACATCGGCGTAGGGGCCGTCCGGCTCCCGGCACCACAGGTCCATCAGCATCACCTGGCCCCGCTCCAGGCGGCTTTCCCCTGCGGTGTGGTGGGGGTTGGCGGCACCGGGGCCAAAGCCCACCATGGCCGCATGGTCGAAGACCAGGCCCCTGGAGGCAAACACCTTGCTAATTTCGGCCTGTACCTCGAGCTCACGGGGAGGGAGGTTCAGCCGGGCGCGCACAAAGCCCAGGGCATGCTCCAGCGCTGCCGCGATGCCCGTCGCCGCCCGCTTATGCGAGGCCAGGGCTGCTTTATCCCAGGTCTGGAACTGCAACAGGATTTCCGCCGAAGAGACCACCTCGAGGCCCATCCCGCGCAGCAGCTCCAGGGTTCCGGCATCAATGCGCGACAGGTAGGGAATTCCCCCGCCCGGATGGTACTCCATCGCAATTCGACCCAGGGGCGCCACCTGGGTTTGCAGAGCCCGGGCGAACTGCTCCCAGCTCGAGAAAACCACCCGGTCTCCCGGCAGGGTGGGAAAGCTGGTTTTTTCAATAGCGTGGACCATCAAGACCGGCTCGCCCTGCGCAGGAATCAGATAGGCAAAGCGGCGGCTGAGCATAAGGCCCTGGAGTCCGAGGGCCTCGAGGGCCAGCAGGTTGCTGCCCTGAAAACTGTAGAGCAGCCAGCCGGGGATGCGGGCTTCCTGGAGGGCCTGCTGGGCTTTGGCGATGTCCATATGTTCCATACTAACGGGCTAACGGGTGGGGGAGCTAGCGGGCCGGGCGAGGACTTTCAGGATGGCAAATAGCGCATCTCCTATAGCGGATCGCCAGAAGCGGTTGTTGCTATCGGCTATCAGCTTCAGGTGCTCCCCGGCCCGCAGGGGATGCTCACCGGTTCAACCAGGGCGGTGTACCTGCTTACGATTGTCCCGGAGGCTCGTGCTAATCTTGAGGGTGGAGGTTTCTTGTGGTTCAGGAGCAGACTGCGCTATCCATTACCCCCCTTGCCGCCGAACGGGCCAGGGAGATCCTCAATCGGTACAACAAGCCCGAGGCGGCCATTCGTGTCTTTATCAAGTCCGGTGGTTGCAGCGGCTACCAGTATGGCATGGCGGTGGACGAGCGGGAGCTCGAGGGCGATACCGCGGTGGAGATGCTCGGGGTGCGGCTGGTGGTGGACCGGATGTCGCTGCCGCTGCTGGCAGGTTCCGAGGTGGACTGGGTAGAAAACCTGATGGGCGGGGGCTTCAGTGTCAACAACCCCCAGGCCACGTCTTCGTGTGGCTGTGGGCACTCCTTCCGCACCGATAGCTCGAGTGCACCCGGTGGCGAAGGGAGTGGGGGTTGTAGCCGCAGCTAAGCAGCCCCTGGCCGCGGTCTGGGCCTGAGCGCACCCGGCCTTATCCCATCTACCCAATAATGTAGTTTGGTTCACAAACCAGTATTCGGATGGGCTCGCACATCCACCTTTTGGTGGATGTGCCGCATTTGGCGGGCTAAAATTGCGCCCTGGAACTAAAAAACCCCTGAAACCTGGACCGGGCTGGGCTCATCCGCCTCCTGTTTGACGGGTATGGCTAGATGGCTATAATGATGACGGCAAACGCCATAGCAAAATGATTCTGCTGGATAGGCGGAGTCCTAAGGAGGCTAGATGAACCGATTTAGTAAGTTTGTTGCACTGGGTCTAACCCTGACCATGGGTGCAGCCCTGGCTGGCCCTGCAGACAACAGTCTGGTGGTCGGAACTTCCCAGGAGCCGAGGGTGCTGGGGGGAGACTTCCTCAACGTAATCTCCAACCAGTCCATCAAGGTGGAGATCGAGAACTACCTGTTTGCCCCCTTGATGGCCCTGGGTCTCGACTCCCAGCCATTTGCCGTGCAGGTCACCGAGGTGCCCACCCTGGCCAACCGCCGGATCCGGGTGACCGATGTGGGGGGTGGCAAGCGCCGCCTGGAAATTGACCTGACCCTCAAGCCCAACCTGCGCTGGTCCGATGGCGATGCCCTCGATACCGACGATGTGGCTTTGTTTGTCGAGGTAGCCAAAGCCAAGGGAATGGCCCTCAACAACCCCGACTTCTGGGATCGTTTTACCCTGCGGGTGCGCGACCGGCAAAACTTCACCGCCGTCTTCGAGCCCGCCTATTACTACGATGCCACCCTCTCGATGGCCGGCAACTTTGCGGCGCCCTCGCACATCATGCGGGCCGAGTGGGAGCGGGTCAAGGCCGCTGCCGCACCCCTCAACCCCGATCGGGATGCCCAGCGCCTGAACGAGCTCTACCGCAGCTTTTTCCAGCAGTTCAGCTCCAACCAGGCCATCAATGCGGGCCGTATGGTTTTCAGCGGGGCCTTCCGCGCAACGCGCTGGGTTTCCAACAGCTCGATTGTGATGGAACGGAACCCCCACTTCAACGCCATTACCCCGCAGGGTGGACACGCCAACTATGTCCAGCGGGTGGTCTACCGCATTATCCAGAACACCAACTCGCTGCTGGTGGCCATTCTGGGCGGTGGAATTGATGCTACCTCCACCGTGGGGATCTCCGCCGACCAGGCCCGTAGCAAGCAGCTCACCAGCCGCGCCGCAGGCCGCTTCGACATCTGGGCGGTGCCGGGCGCCATCTGGGAGCACATTGACATCAACAAGTTCACCAACGTCCAGCGCGTGCGCGACCTGACCCTCGACGACAAGCGCACCCGCCAGGCCCTGCTCCATGCCATCAACCGCGAGGCCTGGGTGCAGGCCTTCTTCGACGGCACCGAGCCGGTCTCCCACACCTGGGTGTCCCCTTCCAACCCGCTCTTCCACGCCGCAGTCGCCCGTTACGCCCACAACCCGGCCCGGGCCCGCGAACTGCTGGCTGCGGTGGGTTGGCGGCCTGGCCCCGACGGCATCCTCCAGCGCACCGTGGACGGTCGTACCGTGCGCTTCGAGCTGGAGTTTGTAACCACCGCCGGTAACGCCATCCGCGAACGTACCCAGCAGCTCTTTATCGAGCAGTGGCGGCAGGTGGGGATTGCAGTCCGCACCGCCAACGCCCCCAGCGCGGTGGTCTTTGCCGACGACTTTATCCAGCGGGGTGAAGAAGGCCGATGGCTGTTCTTCATGTTTGCCTGGGTGAGCGGCCTGGCCGAAGACGGCAACCTGTTCCAGTTCCGCAACCTCAATACCGGCGCCCAGCTGGTGCCCACCAGGGAGAACAACTTTGCTGGGCAGAACATCGGCAACTGGCGCAACGAGGAGTTTGACCGCCTGACCAGCCAGGGTGTGATCGAGTTCGATGAAGCCCGCCGCAAGCAGCTCTTCGCCCGCGCCCAGGAGATCTGGGCCGACGAACTCCCGGCCCTGCCCCTGCGCTTCCGCTCCAACTTCCTGGTGGTGCGCAACGGTCTGGTGAACTACGTGGCCGCCACCTACTCCGGCGGGAACGGGTATCCAGCCTGGAACGCCTGGGAGATCGGCTGGGCCCAGCGTGGTGCAGTCAAGCGCTGGGATCAGGCCCAGGCCGGGGGAGTAGCAATCCGGTAACCTCTAAACAATCAACCGTAAAACCAGGGGCATGCCCCTGGTTTTATCCTAAATTCAGGCTTGAGAGGGCGGTTGCCCTGGCCGGGGAGGGATGCCCGACACGGTAGGCCCCGGCGGTCGAGGGGTACACAAGCCGCCCCAGGAACCATCGAATCAAGCCAGTCAAACACTGGCTATACGAGGAGGAAAGATGAAACCGAAGCTCATTGCGCTGTTGGTGCTGAGCGGACTGGCCCTTGCAGGCCCGCAGGACAACAGCCTGATCATCGGGGCAGCCCAGGAGCCACGGGTACTGGCCGGGGATGTGGTCAGTGTCATCTCGAACCAGTCCATCAAGTTTGAGATCGAAAACTTTTTGTTTGCCCCCATGCTCCAGACCAACCGCGACCTCGAGCTCATTCCAGTGGTCGCCACCGAGGTGCCCACGGTGCAAAACGGCCGGGTGCGCTTTAGCAACATTCGCCCGGGGGTGCGCCGGCTCGAGATTGACTACACCATCCGCCCCGAGGCGGTCTGGTCGGACGGGCGGCCCATCAGCACCGACGATGTAGCGCTCTGGTTCGAGATCGGACAGACCCGGGGGGTTGCCTCGACGCTGGTAGACTTTTTTGAGCGGGCCACCCTGCGCGTGCGCGACGCGCGAAACTTCACGGTCACCCTCGAGCCGGCCTACTTTTACGACCTCGAGGTGCACCGGGCCTTTTATGCCCCCAACCACATCATGCGGGCGGAGTGGGACCGGGCCAAAGAGGCCGCCGCCCGCACTACCGAGGTGGCGCGTCAGGCCGAGATATACCGCAATTTCTTCAACCAGTTTTCCAACCCGCAGTACCTCAATTCCGGGCGCATGGTCTACTCGGGGGCTTTCACCCTCACCCGCTGGGTTGCAGGTAGTAGCCTGGAAATGCGGCGCAACCCCCGTTTCTGGATCAAACCCCCCGGGGGCGAGGAGAGGTATGTGCAGCGGGTGGTTTACCGCTTCATCCAGAACACCAACTCGTTGCTGGTCGCCATTCTGGGAGGCGGGATTGATGCAGGCTCGAGCGTTTCCATCACCTTCGACCAGGGCATCAGCCCCCAACTGGTAAACCGGGCCCAGGGCCGTTTTGAACTCTGGTCGGTTCCCACGCCTTTCTTCGAGCATATCGAGATCAATCAGTTCACCAACGTGCAACAGGTGCGCGACCTTCAGTTGCACGACCCCCGCACCCGCCAGGCCCTGACCCTGGCCATGAACCGCGAGGGAGTCGTACGCTCCTTTTTCGATGGTTTCTACAGCGTGTCCCACACCTGGGTCTCGCCGCAGAACCCCATGGTCAATCCCAATGTTACCCGCTACCCCTTCAACCCAGAACGGGCCCGACAGCTCCTGGCTGAACTGGGCTGGCGACCTGGCCCGGATGGAATTCTGCAGCGCAGCGTGGATGGCCGGACGGTGCGCTTCGAGCTGGAGTGGGCAACCACCTCGGGCAATGTGGTACGCGAACGCATCCAGCAGTTGGTGGCAGAAAACTACCGGCAGGTGGGCATTGCTGTCCGGGTGAGAAATGCTCCCAGCGCTGTGGTTCTGGGGGCCCCGTTTCGCTCCAGGGCCCAGGAAGGAACCTGGACAGGCTTGCTGCAGTTTGCTTTCAGCATGGGCCAGGCCGACGATGGGGTACGCTCGGGCTGCCGAGACGACGAGGGCCGGGTCATTCACATCCCCACCCGGGAGAATGGCTTTAGGGGGCTCAATTTTGGCGGCTGGTGCAACGAGGAGTTCGACCGCCTGCGCAACCAGGCCGTAGTGGAATTCGACCCCACCCGGCGCAGACAGCTCTTTGCCCGGATGCAGGAGATCTGGGCCAGCGAGTTGGCCATGATACCCCTCTACTTTGTCTCCGATGTGCGGGTTTTCCGGGTTGGCCTGCTCAACTACGTCTCCTCGACCTTTGCTAGCTCGGCCTACCCCACCATCGAGCCCTGGTTGATTGGCTGGCAGTCCAGGGGCGCACAAAAGGTCTACGACCAGGCCCGGTACGGCCAACGCATCCGATAGCCCCCCCGGCGGCTTTTCTCCAGCCCCCTCCCCCTGGAGGGG
>NZ_CALMCQ010000016.1 GCF_937863175.1 uncultured Meiothermus sp.
CTGCCCATTAGAAAGATGGTGCCCCCTTCCACCCCAAACAGGTGGAGGTTGCTTTGCAGGCCGTAAAAGTTGTAGGTATCCCCCCGCACCAAAAAACGAATCGGCATAGGCCGGGTCTGATCCTCGGTGAAGGTTTGCAGAAATGTCACCGGGTCGCGTTCTCGTTTATACGCATAGACGAAAGGACGGTGCAACTGCCCCTGGTGGAAAAAGTGAATGCGCTGGGGCGGCTGGTTTCCCGAGCCCACATGCTGGGTAGCCACACTGTAGGGTGCAATGAAGCCCGCAAAAAAGGCCATTAAGTAGAGCAGCAGCAGCACGACTGCGCTCACCACACCGGGCCGGTGGCGCAGAAAACGCCTCCAGGCCAGATACAGCGGGCTATTGCGATCCCTCAACATATCCACCTTCAGTCATAGCGAATCCGGGGGTCGGCCAGGCTCAGTGCGATATCGGCCAGCAGATTCCCCACTACCAGCAGCACTGCCGATAGCATCAAAATTGCCATTGCAACCTGCTGATCTTTGGCGAATAGCGAGTCCAGCAGCAGTGGGCCCATGGTGGGCAGCGAGAGCAGCTTGGCAACCACAATATCGCTGCTGATGAGCTGCGGCAGTGAAAGCCCAGCCAGGCTAATCATGGGATTGATGGCATTTCGCACCGCATGACGATAAATCACCACCCGCTCAGCCAGCCCTTTGGCCCGTGCCGTGCGAACATAGTCCATGCCCAGCACGTCGAGTAAATTGGCCCTCATCTGCCGCATCAGACCGGCCAGCCCTTCGGCGCTCATGGCGACAATGGGAATCCACAGATGGGAGAGAAAGTTAATGAAGCGTTCCCAGCTCCAGGGTGCATCTATATACTGCGGACTGAACAACCCTCCGACACTGGTTCCACCCGTGCTCAGAACCAGATAGATAAGCAGGAGTGCGATCAGGAAATCGGGGGTTGCAAGGCCCATGTAGCCCAGGAAATTCGAACCCGTTGACAGTACCCCCCGCCTCCGCAGGGCAGTTGCGATGCCCAGCGGAATGGCAATCAGCCAGGTGATAACCAGGGTAAGGGTTGCCAGAACCAGCGTCCAGCCCACCCGTTCCCAGATGATGCTGCTTACGGGCCTTCCACTTTGAAAAGAAAAGCCAAAGTCTCCCTTAAATACGATGTTGGTCAGCCAGTTCCAGTACTGGATATAGAGGGGTTGATCGAGCCCAAACTGGCGTTTGATGTTGCGTACGGTTTCTTCGCTAAAGCGGGGGTCATCCAGATAGTTGCTCAGAAACCCGCCCGGTTGCAACTGCACCACCGCGAAAACCAGCATGGAGATCAGCAGCAGCGTCGGGATAGCCAGCAAGAGCCTGCGTACAACGTAAATTAGCATGAGGGCATCCAGACCATGCAGGGTGCGGGACTGGGGAACCAGGCTGGGTATTCGGAGCGGTTTGAAAGAAACATTTTCGTGGAGCTTTTCCTGGCGCTCCATGCCGACCAATCCCCGGTACGCTTTGGGTCGCTAGGCCTGATCACCGATGGCTCCTCGAGCCAGAAAACGCGCCAGGAACACACTGGCCAAATATACCCCTGTGGCAGCTTATCCCTGGCGCAACCAGCCCCTGCTGCATCCGTCTAGCGCTGGAATATTAGCGGAATGGGGTTGAATCCCGGAATCACACCCAGGGAAAAGATGTAGTTGCCAAACCGATTCGAGACGGCACCCACCGCATTCTCCTTGGCGATCATGATGACCTGGGCTTCTCGAGCCGCGATGGCCTGCCAGCGGTCATAGAGGGCCTTGCGCTGGGTGAAGTTGGTGGTGCTGGCGGCACGCTCCCACAGATCGTATATCTCACGCTCCCAGGGCAGGAAATTGTTGAACTGGGGCTGCCCGGTAGGGGTGGTGGGCTGGGTCGCCTGATGCCAGTAATACAAAGCACCGCCTGGTTTCCAGATGGGGGTGCGGAGTTCGGGGTCGGGCTGGTCGCCCAGAGCCAGCAGGATGGCTTCCCAGTCCTGGCCGCGCCCGGTCGCGAGCAGGTTGGCGGCCAGGATGCCTTGCAGGTTGACCTTTACCCCCACCCGCTGGAAGTCGTTCTGCAAGATGGTGGCGATGGCGGTAAAGACCGCCGAGTTGGAGCCGTAGGTGAGGGTGAACTCGAGGGGTCGGCCATTGGGAAGAAGCCGGATGCCATCGGCCCCACGGCGCAGCCCCAGGCGATCCAGCGCAGCGTTGGCGGCACTCAGGTCGAAGCGGCCCTGGAGCCGGGCCACCTCGGGGTAGTACCACTCGGAGACTGGGGCCACCCCAAAACTGGCCCGCTCGGCCAGGCCGTTGTACACATCCTCGATGATCCGCTCGCGGTTGACTGCAAACTGCATCGCACGGCGGAAATCGGAGTTTCTGAACAGTCGGGCCAGCTCGGCGTTTCTGGCGTTGTAGTTGAACGAAAGATTGGGCGGAGAACCAAACAGGGCGCGGAACTGCACCACCCGGAAAGGCGCACCGGCCACTTCACGCCGTTTGAGGTCGGGGAACTCAGCCCCGGTGATGTTGATCTGACCAAGGTTGCCGGCCAGGAACTGGGCCACGCGGGCCTGGGAGTCGGTGATGATCAGGTACTGAAGCTGATCGAGGTAGGGCAGGGGATTGCCGGCCGAATCGCGCTTCCAGTAGTTGGGATTCTTGACCAGCGTGACCTGCTGACCTGGGGTGTAGCTCCGCAGGCGGAAAGGCCCGGTGCCCACCACTTCTTCGGGGTTGACGTTGGTGGGCCAGGCGGTATTAATTTCGGCCCGGGGTCTGCCCCCTTCCTGGCTGAAGGGCAGCAGCTTGTGTTTGGGCATGATCGGCAGGCGCATGTAGTGGATGAAGGCCGGTGCGGGTCTGGGCAGGGTAAAACGCACCCGGAAATCGTTAAGCTTTTCGATCCGCACCCCCTCGAAGTTGCCAGGGTCACCGCCACGGGCTTCGGGATTGGCGACGATCTGGGTGTAGGTGAAGACCACATCGTCGGCAGTAAAGGGGCGGCCATCGTGCCAGCGGACATCGCGGCGCAGATCGAAGGTGTAGACCCGGCTCTCCCCGGTGATGGTCCAGCGGGTGGCGAGGGCGGGTTCTATCTGGTAGTTGGCCAGGTTGTACTCGATCAGGCCATCGAACATCTGGTTGGTCAGGGCCTGGATGGCCGAGTCAATAGCGCCGTAATAGAAAAGTGTTTGCGGTGCGCTGGCAAGGGACAGGGTGAGGCTACCGCCGGGCTTCCCTGTAGTTACGCCCAGATTGGCATAAGCGGGCAGGGTTTTGGGCTGTGCGAGGGCCAGACCCCCCGTCACCAGGCCAGCGGCCAAAAGCCACAGGTACTTTTTCATGGTTTCCTCCGTTGACATGCTGAACCCGCTCTCACTCAGGGGCAGAGCCAGCGCCGGGGGCGCAATCGCTCTGGTTCGCAAGGAGTATACGCCCAGCCAGGGGGATTGGCAAGACATTGGTACGCTAGTGGTATAATTGCGCTACCTATGCGGAAAGCTCTGAATATGCATGCAGCAACCCCGCTCTATTTGCAGCTCGAGGCTGTTTTACGCGAGGCCCTGGCATCGGACACCTGGAAAGCCGGCGAGGCCATGCCCCCCGAACGGGAGCTGGCCGACAATTTTGGGGTCTCGAGGCTCACCCTGCGCAAGGCTCTCGAGCGTCTCGAGGCCCAGGGGTTGGTGCAGCGCCGCCAGGGGTCGGGTACCTATGTAGCCCCCCGTCTCGAGCAGCCTCTCTCGACCCTCACCGGTTTTAGCGAGGATATGCGGGCTAGAGGCCTGGAACCCAGTGTACGCTGGCTCAAGCGTGGGTTGTTTATTGCCTCGCCAGAAGAAGTGCTGGCGTTGTCGCTATCACCAGGGGAAAAAGTAGCCCGTCTCGAGCGCGTCCGCAGTGCCCAGGGCGAACCCATGGCCGTCGAACGGGCAGCCCTGCCTGCGCACTTGCTCTCCGAGCCAGAGCAAGTCAGAGAGTCGCTTTACACCTATCTGGAAAGCAAAGGCTTACGCCCGGCCAGGGCCTTGCAGCGCCTGCGTTCGGTCGCCGCCAGCCGCCAGGAGGCCGAATTGCTGGGCGTCCGGGGTGGCGAGCCAGTGCTCTACATCGAACGCCTGAGTTATCTGGCCGATGGCAGCGTACTGGAATTTACCCGCAGCCACTACCGGGGCGATCGCTACGATTTTGTGGCCGAGTTGCGCAGCAAGCAGTGAGAACCTCGATAAGGCCAGCCAGGTGGCCTGGTCACTTATTTTTACAACCCGGTTTCCGACCCTCTAACGGCGGGATTTACTTTGAAATGGCTTGTTTTGGGGTTCCCATCACGTACCGCTGGACTTTGATACCGGGCTCCTAAGGCAGGCATGGCGATCATCAATGCCCCCGCAGCCGGGGATCGAGGGTGTCGCGCAGGGTATCACCCAGCAAATTAAATCCGAGCGATGCCACCAGAATAGCCAGCCCAGAAAACACTGATGTCCACGGGGATAGCGTCAGGTAGGCCCTGCCTTCGGACAGCATCTGGCCCAGCGAGGGGTTGGGGGGTTGGGTTCCCAGTCCCAGAAACGCCAGCGAGGATTCCACCAGAATGGCGGTAGATAAGGCCAGGGTGGTCTGCACCAGGATCACCGAGGCCAGATTGGGCAGAATGTGCCGCTGGATGATTCGACGGTTGCCCGCACCAATCGCAACCGCAGCCTGCACATAATCGGTGTTGCGAACCACCAGGGCGGGGCCACGGGTCAGACGGGCAAAGGTCGGGATGTAGACGATGCCAATTGCCAGGGCCGCATTCCACAGGCTCGGGCCCAGCATGGCGATAATGCCAATGGCCAGCAGGATGATCGGGAAGGCCAACAGCACATCCATCAAGCGCATGACCACACGGTCATACCAGCCACCCAGATACGCTGCCGAGACCCCCAGCAAAGTGCCCACCAGTACCGCAATCAACACCGAGCCAAAGGCCACCATCAAGGAACTGCGAAAACCAAACAGGATGCGCGATAGGAGGTCGCGCCCAAACTGATCGGTGCCGAGCCAGTGGGGGCCACTAGGCCCCGAAAGACGGGCCAGAATGTTTTGCTCGAGGGGGCTGTAGGGGGCCAGGATGGGGGCCAGAATTGCACTGAGCAAAACCACCAGGGTAAGCACGAGCCCCAACAAACCCAACGGATTGCGCAATAGGGGAAAAAAGGTTCTTTGCCAGGTCAGGGTCATGCGTATTCCACCCTGGGGTCGAGCCTGGCGTAGATCAGGTCAACCAGCAGATTGATCAGCACAAAAGCCACAGTGACCAGCAGGATGGCTCCCTGAATTAGCGGGTAGTTGCGTTCGCTGATGGCGCCCAGAATCAGACGACCCATCCCGGGGATGGCAAACACCTGCTCGACCACGATGGCTCCACCAAACAGATAGCCCACCTG
Source organism: uncultured Meiothermus sp. (assembly GCF_937863175.1). Lineage (GTDB taxonomy): Bacteria > Deinococcota > Deinococci > Deinococcales > Thermaceae > Meiothermus. Next base: position 5,452 of record NZ_CALMCQ010000016.1, read on the forward strand.
AATTCCAATTACGGTGACCAGGGGAATCAGGGCGTTGCGAAGAGCGTGTTTGTAGAGCACTACCCGCTCCGAGAGGCCCTTAGCGCGGGCGGTGCGGATATAGTCCTGGTTCAGCACATCCAGCAAGGAAGAGCGTAGCACCCGGCTCAGCCCCGCCAGCATCGGCAGGGAAAGGGTGATGACGGGCAGGATTAGCCTCGAGATGTGCCCCCAGGGATCCTGGCTGAAGGGTACATAACCCAGGGTTTGCCAGCCTGGGGCCAGCTTGAACACCAGAAAGATCAAGAGCGTACCCAGCCAGAACGAGGGGAGTGTGACGCCGGTGATCGAAAAGAGCCGGATGATATACTCCGCGCTCGAGTTTCGCCAGTAGGCGGTTAGAACCCCCACCGGAATGGACAACCCGACGGCAATGATAAGCGAGAGGATGGTCAACTCCAGGGTGATGGGCAGGCGCTGCAAAATCTCATCGCTGATAGGTCGGCCCGTCCAGATGCTCTGCCCCAGGTCTCCGCGCAGTGCGGCACTCAGCCAGTCCCAATACTGCACGAGGATGGGCTTGTTCAAACCCAGTTTTTCCCGCAGGGCTGCAAGCCCTTCGGGGGTGATCTCGGTGTTGGCTCCCAGCATGATCTGAACCGCATCGCCGGGGATGAGGCGGATCATCAAGAACACCAGCACCGAGACCCCAAACAACACAAACAGGAGGTCGAGGGAGCGCTTTACAAAGAAGGAAAGCATCATGATTTAGAACTCAGAACCAGGTACCACTACGGCAGCCGCCACCAGCGATTTCCAAAACAGCCTGCTGCGGTTTGCAGGTATCGCGTAGCCGCAAAATCGGCCATGGGTGCGGTCTTAAGTGCAGGGTTTAAAGCGATCCAGTACTTGAGTCTCTGGCGGGGACTCCACCCGCTATGGCGGGATCTGCTTTGGACTGGTTTGTTTCAGGATCCTCGAAGCTCTCAGAGTATGTTTGTCCCAGCAACCAGCTCAGCACACTCCCGGGTACTGCGCCCGTGCGCAGAGGGGCAGGTCAGCCTTGCGGAAGCGCAACGAGAGCCTCGAGCTTTCGGCTCGGGTTCTTCGGCCCTCGACCCAGCACTCCGCAAACCCCAGCAGACTCCGTTGTCCCGCTTATTTACCGGGCCAGCCAGGTATCGCGCAGGTAGATCAGCGAACGGGTAGGAATGGGTCTGAAACCCTGCACGTTTTCGCGGGCGGCAGAGAACAGGGTGCCAAAGACCAGGTGAGCGATGGGGCCCTGGCAGGCCAGCTCGACCTGCAAGCGGGCATAGATAGGACGGCGGGCTGCTTCACTCACGGTGGTGCGGCCCTGGTTCAGCAGGCGGTCTACCGTAGGGTTGGAGAATTTGAAGACATTGGTCGAGCCGCCAGTGGAGAAGGTGCGGAACAAGTAGCCGTCGGGGTCGGCGTTACCCCCATTGATGGAAGCAAAGGTATCGAAGTTGGAGTTGCGCCACTCCTGGATGAACTTGCCTTGCTCCAGAACTTCGACCCGGGCGCGGAACCCGGCCTGGGCGAGCTGCTGCTGTACTACCTGGGCCGCATCCACCACGGTTTTGTTGGAGCCAATCACGATCATGCCAAAATCCACGCCATTGGGGTAGCCCGCTTGTGCCAGCAACTCCCTGGCCCTGGTGGGGTTGGTATTGTAGCAGGGGAATGCACTCAGCGGCGAGGCCCAGGAGCGCAGCCCCAGTGGCCCTGCGGGAACACCATGGCCAAAGTAGACCGCCTGGACAATTTGCGGGCGATTGAGGGCATAGTTGAGGGCCTCGCGCACCCTGGGGTTGTCGAAGGGTTTGCGGGAAGCATTCATGCCAATCAGGGTGTAGGCCAGATCCTGGGCGGTGATGAGTTTAACATTGGGGGTGGTGCGCAGGGTTACGGCCAGCGAGGGGTCAATGTTGGGCAGAAACTGGTAGGTGCCGCTGGCGAGGCCAATCTGGCGGGTGGCAGGGTCGGGCACAATGTTGTAGCGCAGGGCATCCAGGTAGGGGCGCCCTGGCCGCCAGTAGCGGGGGTGACGCTCGAGCAAGATGTAGGTATCGGGCACCCATTCCTTGAAGGCAAACGGCCCCGTGCCCATCGGCCGACGCTGCATGTCATTGCCTGCTTTCACGTAATCTTCGGACATGACCGCGATACCGGCCAGCTCGATGAGCAGCGGGGCAAACGGCTGGGAAAGCTCTACCACCAGTTGGGTTGGGGAGGTGGCCCGCGCATCCTTGATCAGGTTGATGCGGCTGGCGATGGGTGAACCGGTTCTGGAGTCGCGCACACGATTGATGGAAAAAGCAATATCACTGGCCGAGAGGGCTTTCCCATCATGAAAAGTGACACCGGAGCGAATCCTGAAGGTATAGGTCAGACCATCCTGACTTACCGTCCAGGACTCTGCCAGGGCTGGGCGTGGACGCAGACGCTCGTCAATCTCGGTGAGACCTTCGTAGATCTGACCGGTCACGATAAACGAAGCAAAGGCGGTTACCACGTGGGGATCGAGCCCGGAGGGCGAGGCATCCACCGCAATTTGTAGGGTTCCACCCCGCACCGGGGTCTGAGCGAAAGACCACCCCATTGCCAATAGCAATGCGGTTAACAAACCAAACCAACGACCTTTCATTGCGCCTCCTTGTGAGCTTAGAGCGTCTCGAGTGTAGCCTATGCCAACCGGCTTTGGTACTCAAGTGGTATAGCTTACTTTTTGGGACGAAGACCCTTTGTGAAAAGCCGCTTTTCCGGCGCCTCCCAACCACAACTTCGCAATCAAATTAAAGAGACCCGGAGGCTATCTTTTTGAATCCTGGAGCAGACCCCTCCCCGATGGTCGGCGAAAAAAGCGTCTCCCTTCGGTCGGGTTAGACCGAATCTGGTGTTATGCGCGGGACTTTATCGAACGAACTGCCGGAGCGTGCGTGCTCGAAGCTGGTTGCGGAGCACTAGAAAAAGCTCAGCGGTTGCCAGCGCGTCCCAAAGCGCGTGGTGTTCTATATGGCCAGGTAAACCAAGCGCGGCCCTGGCCGCGGCCAGGCCGGTGGGGAAGGGTTTTGTATGGGGCTCGAGCTGTCGCCGCCGCTCACCCAGCCTGGCCAGCAAGAGCACCGTGTCCACCACCAGGGGCTTGATCCAGGGCCTGCCCAGGGCTTTAAAGCTTCGTTGCAGAAAGCCCAGATCCACCGAGCCATAGTGCAGGAGCAATATATTATCGCCAATGCGCTGCTGAATTTCATCGAGTACTTGCCCCAGCGGGGGCGCACTTTCTAACTCCCTGGGCAGGATATGATGGGCTTTGATCCCTTCGGCTGAGAGCGCGTCAAATCGCACGGGATGAACCAGGCTGTAGTAATGCGCACCGTACTCGATCCTCCCATGCCGAATCGGAACCATGCCCACCGAGAGAATCTGATCGGAAGGGCTAAGCCCACTGGTCTCCAGATCCAGAGCCCAGTAGTTCACCTCGTTCCAGGCAGGGCTTTTGCTGAACGGCCAGAGGTTCATATGAGAGGAAGGGGTGGGGAAAAAACAGAGACCATTAGCTGCTTGTCAGGTATGCTCAGCCCACTTAACCGAGCCGGTCGGTGTGGAAGCGATTGCTCATGGCTTCCTGCATTTCACGCACCTGCAAAAAAGCTTCTTTGAGGTGGCGGCGCTCGAGGGGTGACAATCTTTCCAGCAAGACCTTATTGCCAGGCGCTTCATTGCGACCCAGGCTGGCGAGCTGCTCGCGCAGGCGCAGCCGCATCAGGAAGCCAAAAGCCTCCATCAGGGTTTCGGCTCCGTCCTGGCTTAGCTTGTTCTCGCGGGCAGCAGCTTGCAAGCGCTCAAGGGTAGCTCTGGCTTGGCTGCGGGCCTCGAGAGCATAGACTCGCGCCAGGCTCACGATGGGGGCGATCCCTCCCTTCTTGATATCCACCCCACCGTCGTCTTCCTTGATCTGGCGGAAGAAACCAATGGGCGGACGGAACTGGAGCGATGCCCTGGCAAGCTGGGCCAGGAAGATACCCCGGTCGGCGCTCGAGGCCAGAACGCGCTCGAGGGGTTCCAGCGAGAGCTGCCCGTGCACCGCGCGAAAATCGAAAAAGATCTGGGCCTCCAGCAGCTCCTGGGGTTTGGGCACCTCGATCCAGCTCTGGAATAGCTGTTCCCACTCAGAAATCGGCTTGCACCAGTTGATTGCCATATAACCCCCAGGGCAGGGAGGAAAACCGGCCTGAATCAGGCCCTCCACCACCAGCTGGGCCAGTTGCTCGAAATAAGCAGCAGCTTCGGGGGAGTCCACTTCGTAGATCAGGGCATTGTCCTGGTCGGTCAGAAGGGCCTGCTCCATCCGTCCCTCCGAGCCAAAAACAATCCAGGAGTATGCGCTTGGGGGTGGGCCAAGCCGATCCTCTCCCAAACGCAGCAGGATCCGAATCAACTGGTCATTAAGCGAGCTCACACTGCGCCCAATTTCACTGGCGCCCAGCCCCCCAGACAACAACGATTCGGCCACCCCGGTCAGCTCAGTCCCATAACCGGCCAGATCGCTCGGATTGCGGGTGCGCTCGAGCCTGCGCAGCAGATAGAGTGGGCTTTTGGTCTGCTGCCGCATGAATACGGTGTCGGTTACCAGACCGATAATCTTGCCATCTTGCTCCAGGGGCAGGTGATGAATACCCTGGCTCACCATGAACGATAGGGCTTCAAACAACGGTGTGCTGGCCGGCAGGGTTTTGACTGGAGTGCTCATGATCTCAACCAGCGGGGTCTCGGGGCCCTTGCCGGCGGCCAACACCCGGTTGCGCAGGTCGCGGTCGGTCAGGATTCCCAGGGGTTCACCCTCCACCAGCACCGAACTGATCTGATGGCTCCGCATCACCTGGGCTGCCTCGCCAATCGTGGATGGACGGGGCACAAACACCGGGGGCCGGGTGATCAGCTCCCCGACCGGCAAAGCGAGATCCAGGTTGACCATGCCCAACCCTTCGGCCCGCGTTGCCAGGCGGAGGCGTTCGGCCAGTCCCCTGGTAAAAAACTCAGCAAAAGCCGAATATTCCAGCAGTTTTTGAAATACTTCCCTGGGCCAGCGATACACCAGCAAATCTTCCTCGGCCACCACATCAAAGGCTGGAGCGTCCTGCGAGAGCAGAGAGGGATAGCCAAAGGCCTCTCCTTCTTCCAGATGCAGTATTGGCTGCCCATCGCGCTCGAGGCGAACCCCTCCCTTGCGAATCAGGTACAGGTGCTGGCTTTTGGGACCACTGCGCTCCAAAACCTTGCTACCATCGGGATAAAAGGTAATCTCCAAACCCCGTTCCACCCGGCTCATGGCCTCTTCTGGCAGCAGGTGGAAAGGGGCGTGATCACGTATAAATTCAACTGGATTCACAATCTTATTTTGCGGACTTCGCCGGGGAGTTTTGCCCCTCTTCCGGCAGCCGAATAATCAAACCCGAACCAAGCCAGGCCGAAAGGGGCAAAATTAGGCTTAGAGCCTGATTGGCTCCCAGGAGAACCTGCAATGCATAACCAAAGAGCAAGGCAGGCAGGAGCATGAAAAAGATTCTAAAAATCCGTTCAAGGCCAGGTTTTGGTGGCAAAGGCCAGAAGCGGGAATAAACCAGACCCAGCAGACCTCCCAGAGCCACCGCAGAGGCAATACGCAAGAGATCGAGGGGAGTGGGGAAGGGCCAGCCTGCAAAGTAGTGACCAGCCGTATAAAACAGAAACAAAAACGCCGCAATACCCACCAGAAGCCGCAAAAGCCGGAGCGTCAGATTGGTGGGTATGTAGACGGTGGTTTTGTGGGCGGAGTCCAG
>NZ_CALMCQ010000017.1 GCF_937863175.1 uncultured Meiothermus sp.
GCGCCGACGCCGGCATCGCGCAGCAATGCGCCGACCGTGCGCTCGACCGACTCGGAGATTCCACCCCGAACCCTAACCTGAATTTCCAAGTCCACCTCGGCCTCCGCACCATCCAATGCCAGAAGATGCTGTAGCACCTCACGAGCAATCTGGTCTGCATCACGGCTGAGGCGGGTTGGCTCGAGCCTGACCGAGGCGCGGAAGCGGCTCGGCCTTTGAGGTGGAGCGGGAGGTTTGGGAGTAGATGGGTCGGAACCAGGAGAGGATGGGTCGGTAGCTGAATTTGGATCACTCGGTCGGGATGGGGGGATTGGTTTTTCGCGCTCAAGTTGCTCGGCGGCAATTTCGGGTTTGACCAGCACACCTTGAGGAGCGCTGGGTAAGCTGACCCCTGGCCCAGCCCGCAATCCCAGGTAGCGCCCTCTCTGTTCATCCCAAGCATCGGCGTAGGCGAAGCCCTCGAGCGACCAGTTCAGCGAGGCGATACCGTCGCAGACTGCCGCAAGCAACACGCCGGGGTCCCGCAGCCGGGGCAGATAGACGTAGGTGGCGAAGTCGTCGGTCAACTGCTTTAGTCCCACGTGATCGCCGCGCCAGAGCGGGATTCGATCCATCTCCCGCCGCAGCACGGTGCCCGCCATGCGTACATCCAGGCGGCCATCGCCCTTGAGTTTTTTGCTGGCCCGTACCGCCAGGGCATCCTGCCCTTGCAAGCTGTAGGGCAGCCAGGCAATCGCAGGGTCGCCCTTCACCTGGGTGGGGATCAGCAGCCAGTTAAACGTCTCGGGAATGCGGGCCTTAATGGCCCGTTCGGCCTCGGAGCGCTTGGTCTGGGTTAGGTTGCGCTGGAAGTTGTCGAGGTTGAGGGCACCGGAATTGCCGTCGGTCTCTACGGATTTCCAGGCCAGATACATTCGCACGGATTGCTCGAGGTCGCCCACCCGGCGTTTGTCAGCAGCCAGGAAGGCCAGGGTGTTCTTAAAGATGCGGTCCTTGTTACCCCGGCTCTCGAGGATTCTCTGAGCCTCGGTCTGGGCAGGACTGATGCTCTCGCGGCTTTGGACGTGTGAAAAGGCTGGGCCAAGCACAACCAGCGCCGCTTCGTGTTCGTCGGGAACATCACCGCTGGATTCGGGGCAGACATGGATGCGGGGGAAGTCGCCCCGCTCGCGGGCCTCGTCCTTCAGGCGGCGCTCGATCTCCTGGCTCACCAGATAGTCCTCAAGCTTCTCGGCCCGCTCCTGGGCCAAGCGGTTCACGCTGGGCTGGGTGGAAAACCAGTAGCGCTGGCCGTTGACGTACAGGTGGGTGGCCTGGTCGGTCAGGCGGCGCAGGGCATCGCCAAAGGTGGCGACCAGCTCCCCCGGCTGGGCACAACCGAGTTTGATGTTGCGGTCTTCCAGACCCCGGTTGTCAGCGGTCAAAGTTGGGGCCGAGCCGAGGTAGAGGGTGCGGGCCACCCGACGGGTAGCGGAATACTTGCCGAGATTGGCGTTCTCGCGGTCGAGGCGCAGGGGCAGTGACTCGGGGCCGTCCACGTCGCGCTCGATTACGGGCACCCAGTTGTCCTCCAGATAACGGGTCAGTTCCGACTGCACCGCGCCCGCGTCCACTGGCACGTTGGCGGGCATAATCAGCAGGTTCTTGTCGTTGCGTTCCCACAACTCGTGGATCACGGCAGCCATCAGGCGTAGCACCCCACGGGTGCGCTGGAACTTCTCGAGGCTCGACCAGTCGGAGTAGAGCCGCTCGAACAGCTCGGGGTGGATGGGATAGGCGGCCTTGAGCTTGGCCTCGTAGCCACTCTCCCGGGTAACGCTGGGGAACTCGCCACCGTTGCTGCGGTAGAGTTCCATAAAGCCCTTGATCACCGCGTCGCGCTGGGGGAGCAGCTCGGTGGGGATCGGCTCGAACAGCCTGCGCCGCACGATCTCGAAGCTCTCATCGCCGGTGGCGGGCCGCCAGGGCGACTGAATGCGCCCAATGGCGTTCTTGAGCCGGGCCAGGGCAGCCTTGCCCCGCTCGCCCCCGACCTCGATCTCGGCGGAGTTACGCCCTTCGCGCCCCGGCTCGGAGGCCGGGATGCTCACCACCAGCAGGGTTTGCGGTGAGGCTTTGACGGCCTCGGTGAGGGCCTGGGCAAAGGTAAAGTGGGTCTCGAAGCTGCCGCCCGGCAGGTCGGGGTCGTCGTGGAGCTGGCGGGCATAGGCCACCCACTCGTCAATCAGGATCAGGCAGGGGCCGTAGCGGTTGAACAGCTTGCGCATCGCGTCGCCCGGGTTGGTGGCGGTCTCGTCGGCCTCGCGCACCAGTTCGTAGGCTTCGGCGCCCTTGCCCCCCTCGGCTTCGCCGAGCTGGTAGGCCATCTCACCCCAGAGGGTGCGGATCAGGGTTCCATCTTTCTTGCGCTCAGGCTGGCCAGGGCTGATTTTGGTGCCCACCAGCACCGCGCGGTTGACCCTGGGAATGTCTTTAGTACCCGTCTCGCCCAACACCGCCTCGAGGCCCACCAGATCCCGCGCCTTGGCCCCCGAGAACAGGTGATACAGCGCCAGCATGGAGTGGGTTTTGCCGCCGCCGAAGTTGGTTTGCAACTCCACCACCGGGTCGCCGCCCCTGCCGCTCAGGCGTTGTAGGGCCATCGAGAGCAGACCCCGCAGCCCCTGGGTGAGGTAGGTACGGCGGAAGAACTCGGTGGGGTCGGTGTACTCGCTGCTGGCCCCCTCGCCCACGTGCACCTGCCACAAATCGGCGGCGAACTCGGCCTGCTGGTAGGTGCCCCTGGCCACGTCCTGGTGCGGGGTGATGACCTCGCGCCAGGGCCGCAGCCCACTGCTAGGCTGGCCCTCTACCGGAGCCACCGAGACCTTACGGGTCACGTTGCGGGCCTGCTCCTCGAACTTCTGACGCAGCAAGTCCATCTTCTGTTTTTCTACCTCGGCGGCCTCCGGGGCCGATACCGCCGAGAGCAAGCGGCTCACGCTGTCGAGAATGCGGTAGCCGTCGTCGGTGGAGAATAGCTCCTGGTGCGCCCAGCGGTTGCGGGCCTCGCGTAGTTCGGAGACCAAGCTCCGCTCGGCGTGGCCGAGGATTCGCCGGAAGACCTCGGTCCAGCGGTTCCACATCAGGGTCAACAAGGCCTGGCTGTCCCAGTTCTCGCGCCCCTGGACGACCAGCTTGTTTTCCTTGAGGGCCGCCACTGCCTCGGCGGGCCAGTTGTCGCCGTAAACCGCCTTCATCTCCCGCTCGACGAAGGGTTGCAATCCTTTGTTCAGTAGCTCGAGCGCCTTGCCTACCCTATCCGCATTGGTAATTGCCATACTTACCCCCTAGTGTAGTGGCTCGAGGCGTTCAGGTTGGCTCAAACAGCAGAACCTCGAGATGTTCTTCGGTCTCCAGACTCTGCCGAATGAGTGGAGCAACCTCCGACCAGTCCAGACCGCCTAGCCCACACCCCAGGGCCGGAACCGCCACAGATCGAACGCCCAAAGCCGCGAGTTGGAGCCGGAGGTCTTGGAGGCCCAGCGTGACGTACTCGAGTCTCGCGGGATCGCGCCAGTGCCTTTTGGTGGGGAAATTGATAATATAGCGAGGCTGCGCCGGCTTCCCGTTATCGTAGACAAACATCCTGCCGACCTCTACTTCCCCCCGTTCGCACGCCGCTCGGTACGCCGCGAAGTTCGCCCCGAACCGCTGCTTGAACTGTAAGGCCAGTCCTTTACCCATCACCCCGACCGTGTTCACCGCGTTGACCAGCGCTTCGGTTTTGGCCTCAAATAAATCCCCTCGAACTACCCGAACCACGGCGCACCCCTATAGCAGCGTTTCCTGGGTCGCCTCGAGCCCGAGGCCGGCGTTCTGGGCCAGCTTGGAGACCTCGAGCCAGCTCGTCACCAGGGCGTTGTAGGCCAGCCCCTCCTGCGCCCACTTCTTGCGCTCGCAAACCGCGTAGAGCCGGTAGGCCAGCTCCCGCGCGGTGTCGCCGTTGGGCAGGGCCGCCAGCAATTTTGCACTGGCCTGTTCGCCCCCGCTGTTCATGGCCCGGATCAGGTGGTGGGTGGCCTCCCAGACCGGGAGGTCGGTGTCGGCGGTGGGGTTCCAGTCGGCGGGCAGCTCGTCCGGGCGCAGCAGCCGCACCTTGCCCGCCTTGGCCCGCAGAATCCCCGCGTCCACCAGCCCCTGGATGCTGGTGTTTTTGGCCTTGGAGAGCGTCTCGGCCACCCCGAACTCCCCCTCCGCAAAGCCCGACTGCTCGAACCAGGCCAGCGCCCAGCGGGTATCGGCATCGAAATCGCCCTCCTGTTCGGCCAGCACCTCGTCGAGCATCTGATTAATCAAAGCCAGCGCGGTGCGGACGCGCATGGGCGTGCCGTCCGACTCCAGCACCCGGCTGTACCGGCTGTACACCGCCATCCCCGGCCCAATGGCCGCCTGCGCCAGATCCACCGGCGCAATGTTCCCCTGCTGCAACTCCCGCAGCGCCCCCGGCAGCTCCGAGCGCAGCGCTTGCAACAGCTCGCGGCGGGTGGCGACGGGTGCGCTGGAAGGGCGGGGACGACACACAAGAACGATGGATGAGGCGAGGGCATTGGTTCCTCTGGCTATCATTCTGCCTGCTCCCTCAGTGCGCATAGGCCACGTGCCCGTGATCTGAAACCCCGCATTAATAAGCCCCGAGAGCATGGTTTCCCAGCCAGTTGAAGCTGTCCCCTCACTGCCCGAGCCATTCTCGTCATCCTCTGACTCATCGGATTCGGACTGCTTGAATGCATAGTAGACAGTGACAGGGAATTCCTCATTGGCCGATGCCCGCATTTGTGAGAAAGCCTGTTCAAGCCCAGCCTCAAAGAACAGCCGCGCCTTTTCTTTGCTTCCACCGAATCTATGTGGCGTTGCTACCAGATCTTGTGCTTTAGGAACAAGTAAGGTTCCGAACAGCTCTGGTGAAAGCGGCGAGAAAACTCGCCTCAGCCAGACGTAGAAAAAATCTGAAAGATCTGCATAACCAATGTTGTCGTAGTAAGGCGGGTCTGTGGAAATTACAATCTTTGATTTGTCCCTATACGGACTTGCTGCGTCGTGTTGGCTGACCGAGCCATTGGAGTTTGGTTGGATGCCCAGCAATACTCGACCAGTCCCATCCACTACGCCATAGAAATCACCCCCCGCTCCTGCAAACGGGTTTACCTCCGCGTAGTCCCAGACCATCGGCAAGGCTTGGCGACCAAAGGCGGGGGCAGATTTATCTTCACCTGCACGCCATCGGGCCAGCGTGTTGTGAAAAACGGTTGTTTTGCTCGCGGTGAGGCCGAGATACACAACCATAGCATCTGTATACCCTCGAGCCTCCTCCCCCTCGAGCCCCGCCGCCTTCGCATCCTTCAACACCTGCCCCCTGGCCTCCCCCACGAGGTCGGAAAAAGTGGTGAGGGCCTCGAGCTGGCGCGGGGTGAAGAGGTCTGCGAAGGTTTTCAGGCCATAATTCGGCGTTTTAAAGTCTCTAGGGTTATGGGGCAGGACTGCATCGGGCTTCCAACTTGGGTTAGCCTTTTGGGCGGCTTTGAGCTGGTCTTGAGTAGGCTCAAGATAAACACGACCTCGAACACCTTCAGCAACTATCGCCATAAGCTGTTGACGCATTCGGCCAGCCCGTCCCTCAGAGCGTACGTGATCAAGTGGAACCGGCGTGCTACATGCTATGCACTTAGCCCCTTTACGCCCAACTGTTCCATCTCCTAAGAATTTGCCCTGCTTCACAGCAAAGCTCACCGATGGGGGCTGGGTATTGTGGTTTATCACCGGCTCTACGTAGTGTTCTTTGCCGGGTTTGCTGCTCAGCACCCAGCTTCGCACCAGGGGCATCTGGCAGCCGCAGGCGGGGTTGGGGCACTGGACGGTGCGGGCCCATAGCCAGGCGATTACCGTGGCCTCGCCGCCACCGGGCAGCCTGGCTTTGGGGTAGAGGTGGCCGATGCGCTTTTCGGCCTCGTCGCGCATCCACCTGCCGTAGTGGCGCACGTCCTCGGCCAGGCCCTTGGCTCCTTTCCAAGAACGAGGAAATAGTGAAGAGGAGTTAGAAATTAGTGGTTCTTGCGGAAGTTGCGCCGCAAGATGGTCAGCATCTTGCCGACTTCGGTCAGCAGAGACCGAAGCCGCTCTGTCTCCGCTCTGGGAAACCAGCCGATTTCCTCGCAAAGGGTTAGGAATGTCTCCGTCTCGGCCAGCGAGCCCTGGGCAATCGCCAGAAACTGCGCCTTCTCCCGATTCGATTCCCGCGTCCATCCCTCCGCGATGTTCGCCGGGATCGATGCCGCGGCTCGTGTAATCTGCGACCGCATCCCGTAGGTTTCCTCGCGTGGTAACCGTGGAGCCAATCGGTAAACCTCCTTGGCTACCTCCAGCGCCTTTTGCCAAACCTTCAACTCTCGATAGTGCATGGCTATTTTCTCTCCACTGTTTTCTACTTTCTGGATTGACGGGCGGATGCCCCGCGAACTTAGGTGGAATCTCGATCAGGGCCTTGTTAATCAGCACCGCCACCGGGTTCAGGTCGGAGGCGTGGGCCTCTAGACCCAGGCGCTGGGCCTCTAAGGGAATGGTGCCGCCGCCCGCGAAGGGGTCGAGCACCGGGGGCGGGTTGTTGCCGGTGGACTTGAGGATTTCGGCTTTGGCCTCGGCCAGGATTTCGGCGTTGCTGGAGTTTTCCCACTTGACCAGGCGCTCGATCAGGTCGAACAGCCGCCTGCGCTCGGCCTCCTGGGCCTCCGGGGTGGGGAACTCCTCGGGGCGGGCGCTGGGGTCGTCCACCAGACTGGCAAACAGCACAGCGCGGGCAGCGGCCAGGGGGCGGCGGGCCCACCACAGGTGCAGGGTGGAGGGGTGACCGTGGCGGATGGACTTTTCGCGGGCGGCCTCGCGGTTGATGGCCTCTAAGGGCAGGGCCACTTCGATCAGTTTGCGCTTGGGCTGGGTCATGGGTGGGCCTCAGATTAAGTCTCGACGATAGACACTTTCGACTGAAACGACGCAATTCTTTACGATAACGGTGGGCTTTTCGGGGTTTTAATGGGACAAATAATTACGTCTTATTTCGTTTGCTTACACGTAATAGATTATGCGCTGGGATACCAGCGCGCGCCGCGGGTGCGGCCCTTCTTATAGATTTTTCCTTCCTGTTTCAGGTCGCGCACCAGCCTCTGCACGGAGTCCCCGCTGAGGTGGGGCAGCACCTGCTGCAGTTCGCGCAGCGGGCTGCCGTTGCCGGCGTTGTCGGCAATGTGCTTGAGTAGCAACTGCCGGTTGGTCTCGCTATCCAGGCCGCGCTTGCGCGTGTACACCCCGCGCTGGCCTACGAAGTCGTAGTAGTCCCTGGATAGAATGTATCTCCGACCGATCTTCTCCACAATGCCCTCCTCCCGGAGCAGCGCGGCCCGCCCAAGCAGCTCTCCCGTGAGCTTCCGCTCCCTGGAAATAGCATCCAAAACAAGAAAATCCTGTGTGGAGAAGGAGCGCAGGCGCTCCTGCCCGACCTTCTCCAGGAAGCGCACGAAGCTGGGGTTCTGAACCTCGCCGTGGAAGGTGATCGAAACCTGGTAGTCGTCGGTGTCGGTGAAGTCGGGCTGGGGCTTGCTCTCGCGGATCAGGGTGGTGAAGATTAAGTCCATGCCCTGTCCGGCCCGCTCGATCAGGCCGCACCGCTGTAGGGCCTGGGCAATCCGGCGGTTAACAGGCTCCTGCCGGGTCAGGATGTTCTCGAGGGTGATTCCCGTCGGAAAGCCTCCGGGGCTGACTACCGTGAGGCGGTAGGGATACTGCCGCACGAACACGCTCCCCGAACGGCGGTAGTCGCGGTGGCTGACCGCGTTGAGCATCGCCTCGCGGACGGCCTGCTCGTTGAAGGTGGGGATTTCGTAGCGGAATAAGCCGTCCTGATAGCTCTGCCGGTTGTTGCGTTTGTTGACCGCTTCCCATAGCTGGTCGTGGAAGCTCAGGAAGCCTTGCGTCCACTCGAGGCGCTCCTGGCTGGGAATGTTTCCCTCGTCTGAGCGGTACTCGAAAATGACCTCGGCCTGAGGCAACAGCCGCCGAACACCTTGCCAAGTGCCTAGAATGACGAGCGCGGCGCGGGTGACACCCTCGGGGGTAATGAGTTCGGCATCGCGCAAGAGCTGCTCGTCAGACAGCCCCAACAGCGCGTCATTCCCACTCTTGCGCTGCCAACGACGGCGGAACTCCTGGATGGCGGAGGGCTCGAGGTCTTGTAGGGAGGCTCCCGGTAAAACCTCCGCCGAGAAGTCGGGCACCGCCTCGTCGAAAATGCGCTTGAGCTGGTCGGGGGTCATGGCCACCAGGTCTTGGCCCGAACGCATCCAGTAGGCCCCTTCGTACTGGAGCGGCATCCCGATGGGCCTGGAGGGAAGGCTAAATACTATGACCCGCCCGCTCGGGTGACTGATTACGTCCGCATCCACGCGAATGTGCAGGCGTTCGGTTATGCCCGCCTTGGTGCGCTCGAGGTTCTCGAAAGCACTGGTTCCCACGACCCGACGCGGCATCCTATCGCTCACCCCAAGAATAATCTTGCCTCCCCGCTCGTTGGCTATGGCGCAGCAATACTTCACCAACTTCTCAAAGTCGAAGTTGTTTTTGGCTTCTTTGAATTCCAAACGCTCGTTCTCCCTGGTTCGCATCCAGGTCTCGAGCTGTTCCAGTATCGCGCTCATCGGGCTACAGTCTATCAATTCTGCCGCTCGGCCCTGGCCAACAGGCGCTTTAGCTCGAGGTTGGTGCTGAGTTCCTCGTCGGTAAGCTCGCGCTGGAAGGGGCGGTGGAGGTAGTGGATCTGGTCTTTGTCGGCGCCCACCTGTACCACTGCCAGAATAAACTGCTCGGCTTTGTTGAGCGAGACCAGCACCTCGTTGCGGGTCACGGTGATGCTGGTGGCCCCCTCCACCCGGCCCTTGACCTCGATGAAGCGCAGGCGGCCCTTGTGTTCGCCCGTCACTATCTCCGACTCGATGTCGTAGCCCAGCTTGCTCCGGCTCACGTCGCGGGGCACATGACCCAGGCGGCGCTCGTTCTCCATTACCGCCTCCATCGCCAGGTGCTCGATCTCGGCGGTCTGGCGGGCAACCAGGTCGGCCTGGCTGAGGGGTTGATGGGTGAGCTGAAGCAACAGCCCCCGGGGCACGATCAGCACCTCGGCCATCACTACGGGCGGGCGCTGGGAAAGTTTGCTCTCTTCCTCGAGTTCGAGCATTCGGGTTTTGAGGCGCTGCTCGAGGTAGTCGGCACGGTCTCGGGCCTTTTTGGAGTTGAGCTTCGGCTTTTTGCCTGCTTCTTCCTGGGCGCGGATCTGGTTGGCACGGGAGTCCCAGTAGGCAATTTCGCGGGTCAGGCGCTCGCGCACTGCCAGACGGGTGCGGCGAATCAAATCCTCTTTGCGCTCCCGAACCTCCTTGAAGTGGGCAGGCATCAGCTCTACCACCGCGAACTCAGTGGCCTGCTCAAGCGAAGCACCCGGAGCCAGATGGGGGTGCTGTTTGAGCCAGGCGGATACTGGGGGCTGCTCGGCCTCGGTGAGTGGGCGGTAGTCGAGGTGGGGTGCGTAGCCTGCGGGCTGGGGTGAGCCACCCACGGGTATCTCGATGAAGTGCAGCTGCCTCGAGATCACCCGCCGCCCGCCCTGCGCGTCGCGCCGCCCGTCCTCGATCAGGTGCTCCAGGGCATACAGGGTGCGGGGGGTGGTGCCCAGGTCGTGGTCGTCCACCAGCACTGCGCCGCGTCGCAGCAGCTCGCCGTCGCGCTCCAGGATCATCTGCCCCACTACGTCTAGCAGCGGGTGCCCCGGTGATACAAAGGTGGCCTGGGGTCTGCCCTCCAGGCGCACCCGCTCTTTGTCGAAGGCAATACGCTCGTAGCGCTCGAGGACGGGCAGGCGGGTATTCATCTGGGCGGCCCGCTCGCGGATGCGCTGGGGGAGGTGGCGAATCTCGTAGCGTCCGCTCTCGCGCTCGTAGACCGTGCCGCCGAGCTGTGGGAAGGCATCCAGGAAAAACTTCCCGATGTAGAAGGGCTGCAAGCGTCTCGCCTCGGCCCGCTCCATCTCGGCCCGGATGGTCTGCACCTTGCCCATGTCCAGGCTGTCCCGCGCCAGCGAGCGCTCCTCCAGCAAGGCCCGCAGGTGGTCGCGGTTCAGGCTGCTGTCCACGATCTGCTCGAGCCAGGCCCGCCGCTCGGGCTGGTTGCCGTAGCGGATGGCCTCCACCAGCAGGTCGCGCAGGGGCATGTTGTTGAAGGTCAGCCGCCCCAGCACATCAAAAACCCGCCCACCCAATGCTTGCCGCTCACGCTCAAGTTTGTGGAACAGTTGCTCGAAAACCTCACCTTCGCGAGTATTGCGAGCAATTAAGTTCCACAGGTGGCAGACCTCGGTCTGACCGATGCGGTGGATGCGCCCAAAGCGCTGCTCGAGGCGGTTGGGGTTCCAGGGCAGGTCGTAGTTGACCATCAGGTGGGCGCGTTGCAGGTTGATGCCCTCGCCCGCCGCGTCGGTGGCAATCAGCACCAGCACCTGGGGGTCGTCGGTGAACGCCACCTGGGCAGCCCGGCGGTCATCGCGCGAAACAGCCCCGTGGATCGCAACCACGGTCTCGGGACGGCCCAGCAACACCCCAATGCGCTCTTGCAGGTAGTTGAGGGTGTCGCGGTGCTCGGTGAAGATCACCAGCTTGCGCCGCGAACCCGTTGCATCCCGCATTTCGGGACGCTCTTGCAGCAGGCCCGAAAGCTCCTCCCACTTGCGGTCGCGGCCCGAGCGCCGCACCTGCAAGGCCAGCGCCTCGAGGCGGGTCAGGGTGAATATCTCGGCCTCGAGTTCGGCGATGGTCTGGGCCGCCGTGGCCTGATCTACCACCGTGTTCTCGGCCTGAACCAGTTCGGCCTCGGGAACGTCATCCTCGTCCTCGATCACCTCCAGGGGGGTTTCCAGTTGACTGAGGTTTTGCACACTGGGGTTTTTTAGCCGCTCGGCCTGTAAGCGCCGCTTGAGCCGGTCGCGCCTGCGCCGTAGCGACTGGTAGATGGCCTCGGGGCTCGAGGCCAGCCTGCGCTGAAGCACCGTGAGAGCAAAGCCCACCGTGCCGCGCTGGCCCCCGCTTTCCAGCGCCTCGGCCCGGTTGAACTCCTGCCGCACGTACTCGGTCACGTCCTCGTAGAGTTGCGCCTCGTCGCGCGAGAGGTCGTAAGGCACCGCGTGCGCAAGGCGCTCGGGGAACAACCTGCGCCCGTCAAACTTGAGCAACTGCTCCTTGGTCAAGCGGCGCATCAGGTCGGTGGCGTCGGGCTGGGCCTCACCGGGCCTGGGCTTACCCTCGAAGCGGTCGGGGTCGAGCAGAGCCATGAAGAGCTGGAAGTCCTCGGGGTAGCCGTTGTGCGGCGTGGCGGTGAGTAGCAGCAGGTGGCGAGTCAGGTTGCCCAGCATCCGCCCCAGGTGGTAACGCTTGGTGTATTTGATCTCGTTACCAAAAAAGGTGGCCGACATCTTGTGGGCCTCGTCCACCACAATCACGTCCCACTCGGTCTGCTCGAGGCGGCGCTGGACTTCCTCGTCCCTTGAGAGCTTGTCCAGCCGGGCGATCACCAGCGGGGTCTCGCCCAGCCAGTTGCCGGTAGGCGAGGCGGTGAGCTTGTCGTTGGTCATGATATCGAAGACCAGGTTGAAGCGGGTGTACAACTCGTCCTGCCACTGCTCCACCAGGCTGCCCGGACTGATGATCAGCGCCCGCCGCAGGTCGCCCCGTGCCACCAGCTCGCGCAGAAACAGCCCGGCCATGATGGTCTTGCCCGCGCCGGGGTCATCGGCCAGCAGGAAGCGTAGCGGCTGCCGGGTGAGCATTTCTTCGTACACCGCCGTGATCTGGTGCGGCAGGGGCTCAACGCTCGAGATGTGAACGGCCAGCCTGGGGTCGAACAGGTAGGCCAGCCGGATGCGGGTGGCCTCAGCCGCCAACTGAAGCCGCGAGCCGTCCAAAGTCACGTCCCAACTACGGGTCTCGGGCTCGAGGTTGAGCTGCTCTTGCTGGTATGGGTACAACACCTCGCTCTCGGTCTGCCCCTTCTCGGTGCGGTAGGTCACCTCGAGGGCGCTGTTTCCTCCAAACCAACGGGTGTCTAAAATCACCACGGTTTGTTCGGGTACGATGCCCCGCACTCTGCTACCCCGGACAATGTCTTTCAGCTCGAGCATATGGGTATAACCACTACTCCAACAACTTCGCGGGACAACCAGGGGTGTCTTTGTAAAC